>JAITMU010000119.1 GCA_031277195.1 Gallionellaceae bacterium
GCGGCGTACACCGCGCAAGGCGTCAAGGTCACGCCGCTGGCGTTCCTGTTGAAAGCCTCGGCGGAAGCGCTGGCGCACTTCCCCGAATTCAACGCCTCGCTGGATGCCACGGGCGAAAACCTGATCCTGAAAAAATACATCCACATCGGTGTCGCCGTGGACACGCCGGACGGTTTGGTTGTGCCGGTGTTGCGCGATGTGAACAAGAAAAGCGTGGTCGATCTCGCGCGTGAACTCGGCGAAATCAGCGCAAGGGCGCGCGAGAAAAAAATCACCGCAGCAGAAATGCAAGGCGGCTGTTTCAGCATTTCCAGTCTGGGCGGCATCGGCGGCACGGCGTTCACGCCCATCATCAACGCACCCGAAGTCGCCATCCTCGGCGTCTCGCGCGCGGCGACGAAACCGGTGTGGAAAGACGGCGCGTTTGTGCCGAGATTGATGTTGCCGCTGTCGCTGTCCTACGATCACCGCGTCATCGACGGCGCAGCAGGCGCGCGGTTTATTGTGTATCTCGCGCAAGTGCTGGCGGACATTCGTCGCCTGGCTCCGTAGGCTGTCCGTCTCTCCGCCGTCATTCCCGCGAAAGCGGGAATCCAGCGGGGTTATAAAAAATACCGGCGTTAGCCGGACAACATCAATTTTCGTCCGCTACGCGGATATGTTGTCTAACCCCACTGGATTCCCGCTTTCGCGGGAATGACGGCGGAGAGGTGGAAAGTGGCTCAAAGATTACAAATCGTCCAACTCAAGTTTTGTAGGATGGGTGGAGCGAAGCGATACCCATCAAACCGATCGCGCGGCGATGATGGGTATCGCCTACGGCTCAACCCATCCTACATTGATTGACGCATGACAAGCATCGCCCCTCTCGGTCTCCTCGGCGTCACCTTCGATCCGATCCACCACGGCCACCTGCGTCTCGCGCAGGAAGCGCTGGAGCAATGCGGGTTGGCTGCGGTGCATTTCATTCCCAGCGGCGTGCCGCCGCATCGCGCTGCGCCGCGCACGGCGGCGGCGCAACGTCTGGAAATGACGCGGCTGGCGTTGCGCGGCAATCCCGCTTTCATTCTGGACGAGCGCGAAATTCATCGCACTGATCCGTGCTACACCGTGGACACGCTCACGTCGTTGCGAGCCGAAGTCGGCGACGCGCAACCGCTGTGTCTGCTGATGGGCGCTGACGCTTTTTTGCAACTGCAAACCTGGCGCGAGTGGAAAAAATTGTTCACGCTCGCGCACATCATCGCCGTGCAGCGCGCCGGTTCGCATCCGCTCGGCAATCGCATGGAACACGTTGACATCGCGCTGCGCGCGGAATACCAGGCGCGTCTCGCGCCGTCGCCGAAAGCCCTGCATGAATCGCCCGCAGGCAGCGTGCTCGTGCTCGACATGCCCGCGCTGGAAATTTCCGCCACCGACATTCGCCGCCGTTGCGCCGACGGCAGAAGCATTCGCTATCTGTTGCCGGATGCGGTCTCCGCTTACATTCACTCCAACCATCTGTATGCCCATGCTGAACATTGAAGAAAAAGTCCGCACGATCATCGACGCGCTGGAAGACGTCAAAGCCGCCGACATCGTTACCATCGACACCACCAAACTCAGCCCGCTGTTCGAGCGCATGATCATCGCCAGCGCGCAATCCACGCGCCAGACCAAGGCGCTGGCCGAACACGTGGAAGAAAAATTGCGCGAACTGGGCGAGACGGCGAACGGCATTGAAGGCGGCGATTCCGGCGAATGGGTGCTGGTGGATTTGGGCGACGTCATCGTCCACGTCATGCAACCCGCCGTGCGCGCCTATTACAACCTTGAGGAATTGTGGGGCGTGCAACATCTGCCGCGCTTCGCAGCGCGCAAGGCGGGATGAAATTGCCCCCTATTTGCCGTCATTCCCGCGAAAGCGGGAATCCAAGGACTTTCGGTTTTATTTAACGTGCAGTGCAAACGTTACCATCAACCCCAACGTCCTTGGATTCCCGCTTTCGCGGGAATGACGGTATAAGAAATTAAATGAAATTCCTGATCACCTCGGTAGGCCACAAAGCGCCGGATTGGATCACCGCCGGTTACGCCGAATACGCCAAACGCATGCCGCGCGAAGCGCGCATCGATCTGATCGAAATCAAACCGGAGCCGCGCACCGGCGGTAAAACCGCCGCGCAAATCAAGGAAGCCGAAGCGCAACGCATCCTCGCCGCATTGCCCGCAGATTGTTTTCGCATCGCACTGGACGAACGCGGCACGACCTGGACAACGCGCCAGCTCGCCGACCACATGGCGCGCTGGATGCAGGACGGGCGCGACGTCGCCTTCATCATCGGCGGCGCGGATGGTTTGCACGAATCGGTGAAGCAGTCCGCGCAAGTGACGCTGGCCTTGTCTGCGTTGACCTTGCCGCACGCGATGGTGCGCGTGTTGCTGGCGGAGCAGCTTTATCGCGCGAACAGCGTGTTGCACAATCATCCGTATCATCGGGAGTGATGCTGTCCGGCTTCCTCTCCCTTGATGGGAGAGGGTTGGGGAGAGGGTGAGGGTGTCTCACCAAGCCCCCTCTCCCCCGCCCCTCTCCCACAAGGGGAGAGGGGATTTGCTCCGTGATCTCTGTGTTCTCTGCGGAAAAAATTGATGACTACTCACAAACCTCTCTACCTCGCCTCCCAAAGTCCGCGTCGCCTTGAACTGCTGAAGCTAGTCGGCATCAACGCCGAAATCCTGCCGGTCAGCGCCGATGCGCATTTGCAACTCGGCATCGACGAAACGCCGTTCGCCAACGAGACGCCGCGCGATTATGTGCAGCGCATCTGCGCGGACAAGGTGCAGGCCGGATGGCTGGCGTTGCAGCGTCGTAATGATTTGCCGCCCGCGCCGGTGCTGGCTGCTGATACGACAGTGGCGCTGAATGGCGACACTCTCGGCAAACCAGCCAGCCGTGAAGAAGCCGCCGCCATGTTGCGCCGTTTGTCAGGGCGCACACATGAAGTATTGAGCGCGGTGGCGATCACATTCGATGGCCGCACCGAAAGCCGCCTCAGCATCACCACCGTCGATTTCATTCCGCTCGACGA
>JAITMU010000059.1 GCA_031277195.1 Gallionellaceae bacterium
ATCCTGCACCGACACCAGTCCGTCGAAAAATCCCGGCAATTTGTCCACCGGCACGGCGCGCGCGAGCCGCAGCGCGTTCGGTTCGATCAGATCGGCTTCAATTTCGTGCTGCGCGAGCAACGCCAGATAGTCCGTCGGCGTGGTACGCCGCGCATTGACGCGCAAGGTCATCGGCGGACGCTGGTTGCCCGCTTCCAGCACGCCCTCGGCGCGCTCGCCGTATTGCGCTCGCAGCAGATTTATCCACCATTGCGGATACGAATAGCGCCCTTCTTCGGTGAGCGCCGCAGTGGTCAGCAAAACGTCGCGCTGCCGCAAAAAATTTCGCAATACGGCATTGACCAGACCACCGACCGCCGGATCAAGCGTGCGGGCGGCACGCACCGCATGATTCACCACGGCGTGAGACGCGGCCTTGCTGTATTGCAACTGGTACAGCGCAACCAGCAACAAGCAACGCAGGCGTTCGTCCTTCACCGGCTTGTGCAACAGTTGGGCAAGCACATTCGCAAGCTGGCCGTAAAAACGCAGCGTGCCATAGCAAAGGTCTTGCAATGCGCCGCGCTCCTGAGGGGAGCGCGCGCTGGCTTGCAACGCCGCGTCGAGTTCCTGGTTCAGGTTGCGACCGTTGAGGACTTGGCTGACGATTTGGCTGGCGGTTTGTTGGGTTTTGTTCATTGGATTTGGTTATGGAAATAGGGGGGACACCCATCCCCGCCCTAACCCTCCCCCACCCGCACCACGAATCCCTGCACAAACTGCGCCGCCGACATTTTTTTCGCATTTGGTCGCTGCAACACTTCCAGCCGCACCGCGCCGCATCCGCAGGCGACGACGATGCCATCCTTGTCCGCCGCCAGCACGACACCGGCTGCGCCCGTGCCTTCGCACGCCTGCGCCTGCCAGACTTTTACCGGTGTCCCGTTCAACATCACAACCGCCCCCGGAAACGGATTGTAAGCACGCACTGCGCGTGTAATGTCCGTTGCATCACCATTCCAATCCAGCCGCGCTTCCGCCTTGTCGAGCTTGGCGGCATACGTCGCCAGCGCGTCATCCTGCGTTTCGTGCCGTAATTCGCCCTGTTGCAGCAAGGGCAAGGCCTCGACAATCGCCTGCGCGCCGAGTGCGGCCAGTTTGTCGTGCAGGGTTTCTGCGGTGTCGTCCGCCGCAATCGGGCAGGTTTTTTTCAGCAGCATGTCGCCGGTGTCCAAGCCCGCGTCCATCTGCATGATGGTGATGCCGGTTTCCGTGTCGCCCGCCAGAATCGCGCGCTGGATCGGCGCTGCGCCGCGCCAGCGCGGCAACAGCGAGGCGTGAATATTCAAACAACCCAATCGCGGCAATGTCAGCACCGCAGACGGCAGAATCAAGCCATACGCCGCAACCACCATCACGTCCGCGCCATACGCCGCCAGCTCGCGCTGCACGGTTTCATCTTTCAGCGTTTGAGGTTGCAGCACCGGCAAGCCGTGCCGCAAGGCAAGCTGTTTGACCGGACTGGCGACCAACTGCATCCCGCGTCCGGCGGGGCGATCCGGCTGGGTCAGGACGGCGGCAACATCAAAGCCCGCCGCCAGCAGCGCGTCGAGCGCGGCGGCGGCAAACTGCGGCGTGCCGGCGAAGATCAGCTTCAAAAGAACCTCTCACCACAGAGACACAGAGACACGGAGAAAAACAAAAACCCGTCAATACGGAGAGCGATTTTCTCTGTGTCTCTGTGTCTCTGTGGTGAATGGTTTTGGTTTTTCACGGGAATGCCCTTACAGCGTTTCGCGCCGACGCTTTATCAGCTTGGCGCGGATGCGGGTTTGCTTGAGTTGGGACAGGTATTCGACGAACACCCTGCCCTCCAGGTGATCCATCTCGTGTTGGATGCAGGTCGCCAGCAGCCCCTCGGCTTCCAGTTCGCGGGGGATGCCGTTTTCGTCCAGCGCGCGCACGCAAATGCGCTCGGCGCGCGTGAGATTTTCATAGATGCCCGGCACCGACAGACAGCCTTCCTCGCGCACCACCTCGCCTTCGCGCCGGACAAATTCGGGATTGATCAGCACCAGCAAGCCGTCGCGGGTTTCGGACAGGTCGATCACGATGATGCGTTCGTGCACATCCACCTGCGTCGCAGCCAGACCGATGCCCGGCGCGGCGTACATGGTTTCCGCCATGTCGCGGATGAGCGCGCGCGTGGCGTCGGTGACTTTGGTCACGGGCTTGGCAACGGTGTACAGCCGGTCATCCGGGTACTGAAGGATTTTGAGTAGCGCCATAGCAAACAGAATTGATGCAGACTTTTAATTATATCGCCGATTTGGCGGTCGCTCGGCTGACCTATATATATGGATAGGTCAGCGAAACGCCGTTCCCTGTTATTCTTGCCGGATGAATCCCGAACTCGCCTCATGGATCGCGCTCAACCACGTCCCCGGCCTCGGCAACGAGGGACTGCGGCGTTTGTTGACGGCGCTTGGTTCGCCGGAACAGATTTTCGCCGCGCCAACCCGCGCCCTGCGCGAAGTGGTCAAGCCTGCCGTGGCGGAAACCATCGCGCGGGGCATGGACGAAGCCGCGCTCGCCATTGCCGATGACTGGCTGCAAGACCCGCGCAACGCCGTCGTCACGCTGGCCGATGCGGATTATCCGCAAGCGTTGCTCAACACGCCCGATCCGCCGGTGCTGCTCTATGTGAAAGGTCGGCGCGAATTGCTGAATCATCCCGCGCTGGCCGTCGTCGGTAGCCGCAACGCCACGCCGCAGGGCATCGGCAACGCCGAAGCCTTCGCCCAGGCGGCGAGCGCGGCGGGGCTGTGCGTCGTCAGCGGGCTGGCGCACGGCATCGACGCGGCGGCGCATCACGGTGGCTTGAGCGGCGCCGGTTCCAGCATCGCCGTGGTCGGCACCGGACTGGACAAGGTGTATCCCGCCAGCAACCGCGACCTCGCGCACCGGCTGGCGGACGCGGGCGCGCTGATCTCGGAATTTGCGCTCGGCACGCCGCCGCTGCCCGCCAACTTCCCGCGCCGCAACCGCATCATCAGCGGTCTCAGCCTCGGCTGTCTGGTGGTGGAAGCCTCGCTGCAAAGCGGTTCGCTGATCACGGCGCGCATGGCGCTGGAGCAGGGGCGCGAGGTGTTCGCCATTCCCGGTTCGATCCATTCGCCGCAGGCGAAAGGCTGCCACTACCTGATCAAACAGGGCGCGAAACTGGTGGAATGCGCAGGGGACATCCTCGAAGAACTCGGCCTGCAAACGCGCGTTTCCGCGCCATCGGCGAAGCCTGCCCGCACGCATCCGCTGTTCAAACACCTGGGCTACGACCCCGTTGATATGGACAGTCTGAGCCAGCGCAGCGGCTTGACGATTGAGGCGCTATCCGCCATCCTGTTGCAACTGGAGCTTGAAGGGCGGGTGGCGGTTTTGCCGAACGGGTTGTATCAGCGCGTGAATTGAACACCCCCGCCGTCATTCCCGCGAAAGCGGATTGTGTTATCCGGCGATGCCGGATTCTTTTAATAACTACGCTGGATTCCCGCCTTCGCGGGAATGACGGCGGATAATCGGGGCGCCATGTTCGATATCCTGATGTACCTGTTTGAAAGCTACTTCCATGCGGGTAGCTACCCCGATTCCAATAAACTTTCCCTGAAACTTTCCGCCGCCGGCTTCGAGAACGAAGACATCCGGCGCACGCTGGATTGGCTGTCCGGGCTGGATCAGTTGACGCAGGCGGATTACCCCGAGGCGATCAACCACAGCGGTTCGCGCTGCTATTCGGCGCTGGAAACGCAGCGCATCAGCCCGGAAGCGCTGAGTTTTATCGCGTTCTGGGAGCAAAGCGGAATGATCACGCCGGTGGAGCGCGAGATGGTGCTGGATCGCGCCGTGGCGCTGGGTCGCGAAAACCTGTCGCTGGACCGGATCAAGCTGATTACGCTGATGGTGCTGTGGAACCAGCACGAGGAACTCGAACCGCTGGTGATCGAAGACCTGCTCACGCCCAGCGAATTTGAACCGGTGCAATAACCTTTCGGATTGCAAACATGGCAAGCAACCTGCTCATCGTCGAATCCCCGGCCAAAGCCACCACGCTCAAAAAATATCTGGGCAAGGATTTTGAGGTGCTGGCCTCCTACGGCCATGTGCGCGATCTCGTGCCGAAAACCGGCGCGGTCGATCCCGACAACAATTTCGCCATGCAGTACGAAACCATCGCGCGCAACAGCAAGCACGTTGACGCCATCGCCAAAGCCGCCGCCGCCGCCGTCCACATTTATCTCGAGCCCGACCCGGATCGCGAAGGCGAAGCCATCGCCTGGCACATCGCCGAAATATTGAAAGGCAAGCGCGGACTCAAGGGCAAGGACATGCAGCGCGTGGTGTTTTACGAAATCACGCAGAGCGCGGTGAAGGAAGCCGTCGCGCATCCGCGCGCGATTTCCATTCCGCTGGTGAACGCGCAACAAGCGCGGCGCGCGCTGGATTATCTGGTGGGCTTCAATCTTTCGCCGCTGCTGTGGCGCAAGATACGCCCCGGTTTGTCGGCGGGGCGCGTGCAAAGTCCGGCGCTGCGCTTGATCGTCGAACGCGAACTGGAAATCGAGAAATTCAAGAGCCAGGAATACTGGAGCGTGCATCTCGACAGCCACAAAAATCACCAGCCATTCACCGCCAAGCTGTTTCAGTATCAAGGCAAAAAGCTGGAGCAACTCAGCATCGGCAGCCAGAAGGAATACGACGCCATCCACGCCAAACTCAGCGACGCCAAGCTGCCGCCGAAAGTGGTGCGCGTGGAAAAGAAAGCGCGCCAGCGCAATCCCGCTGCGCCCTTCACCACGTCCACGCTGCAACAGGAAGCCGTGCGCAAGCTGGGGCTGTCCGCCGAGCGCACCATGCGCATCGCGCAGCA
>JAITMU010000088.1 GCA_031277195.1 Gallionellaceae bacterium
TCCCCGATCCCCCCCCCCCCCGATTTTGGGGTGGTTGGTTGGGGGGGGGGGCACGTTTTTCTCTCACCCCATTCTCTTTCCCCTCACCCTAGCCCTCTGATAAAACTACTAGCCATTCGACTAAGCCCGCAAGCGGGCAAGTCGCTGGTTATCCCCACAAGTGGGGAGAGGGAATATTTCCCCTACACCAACCCTTCCGCCTTCAACGCTGCCTGCACTGCCGGACGCGCGGCGATGCGGGCGAGGTAGGCTTGCACATTCGGGAACGGGCTTAGATCGAAGCCGACAATCTTGCTCCAATTCGACACCGTAAAGAGATAAGCATCCGCCACGGTAAAGTTGCTGCCGAGCAAATAATCCTTGCCCGCCAAACTCGCTTCGACATAACCATAGCGCCGCTCCAGATTGGCAAACGCGCGCGCCTTTGCTTCATCCGTCACGTTCGGCGCAAACATCGGGCCGTAGCTTTTGTGAATTTC
The DNA here is from genome assembly GCA_031277195.1 of Gallionellaceae bacterium. Lineage (GTDB taxonomy): Bacteria > Pseudomonadota > Gammaproteobacteria > Burkholderiales > Gallionellaceae > JAITMU01. The sequence goes on from JAITMU010000088.1 coordinate 480, forward strand.
GGTGGCGATGAAATTGAGCCACTCTTGCAAATGGTAACGCGGCAGCGTCCCCGCAGCGGGCGCGAGGTTTGATGCGGGGCTACGGTCGGCGACGTACTGCATGATCGCCACACCTTCGGTCAACATGCTGCCATCATCCAGGCGCAGCGCCGGAACGTAACCTTTCGGATTCACGTCCGCATATTTTTCACCACTCGCCGTGATGCGCGTGGCGAAATCCAGTTTGTCGGTTTGAAATGGCAAGCCCGATTCTTGCAGGGTAATGTGCGATGCCAGCGAACACGCGCCCGGGGCGTAATACAGTTTCATGAAATCTCCTTGGTTGGTTTTTGCTATCTGGGATTCGAATTTTACTTCACCGGCTCCACCGCTACTTTGAAAATCGCTTTGCGCACCGACCCCGCCGCAACAAGCGGCGCGTGGGCATCTTCGGGAAAGAAAATACAAAAGTGATCGGGCGGCACGGCAATCCACGACGCTGGCGCGTCGAAGAAAAACTGGATGTCTTTTTCCTCGCTGTAATCACTCACCGGATTCAGGCAATCCACCAGCGGCTTCCAGCCCATCGTTTCGTCGCCGTCCAGCGCGAGTTGAATGTCGATGTACCGACGATGCGCTTCCAGTTGCGCGTGTTCGCGCGGCTTGCCTTGAACGTGTTCGACGATGAGGATGAGATCGTCGTTGAGCAGATGAAAACGCCCCGGCTCGTGATTGAACAAATCCGTGTTGCGGATGACATCGAACGCGCGCGGGAACAGTGGATGGAGGTTGGCGTAACGAAACGCGCCGGAAAGGCTGGATAAAATCATGCTGGTTTCTCTCCTCTTGTCATTCCGCAACCTGCCGCAACGTCATCGTTCCCTTGTACAGCCGCACATCCATCCGGTTGAGGAAGGACATGCCCAGCAACAAGTCGCCGTCCAGATTCGGCACGATGGTCGCGGCGACATCATGCACTTCGATGCCGCCCAACTTTACGCTGTCCAGACGCGCCATGTAGCCGACGCTATCGCCGTTGGCGGTGTGCAAACGGATCGCCACGTTGCTTTGAATGCCCAACTGATCGGCAAGTCGGCGGGAAATGCTGACGCTCGTCGCGCCGGTGTCCACCAGCGCCGATGCCTTGACGCCGTTGACGAGAACCTCGGCGCGATAGTGACTGGACAAATCCCGCTGCAACGTGACCGATGGCGCATCGCCCAGTTCGTCAACCGTATTGGGATTGATCTTGTGGTTGAAGTAGTAAAAAAACAGCGCGGCGACCGCCAGCCAGAACGCCGCCAGCCCCGCCGCTTTCATGGCTGCCCGGATTGCAGAAAGCGCGCGACCATGCCTTTGGTGTAGTCGCCTTGCAGCGGAATCCGCACGTGATGGCCGCTGCCGGGCGCGACGGTGAGCGCTTCATTTTCCAGGCCGCGCATCTCGGCGAGTTCGACGATGCGGTTGCCGGAAGGATGAATGATCTCCAGCCGGTCGCCGATCTGGAAGCGGTTTTTCACCGCGATTTCAGCGACGCCATCTGTGCAGGCAACAATGTCGCCGACGTATTGCTGGCGCGTGCTTTCAGAATGGCCACGCAGATAATTTTGCTGTTCGTGCGTGTGGTGGCGTTCGTAAAAACCATCGGTGTAGCCGCGATTCGCCAGCGCATCGAGCGCGCCGAGCAGCGAGAAATCAAACGAACGCTGCGCCACCGCATCGTCGATGGCTTTGCGATACACCTGCGCGGTGCGCGCGACGTAGTAAAGCGATTTGGTGCGACCTTCGACTTTCAGCGAATCCACGCCGATTTTCACCAGCCGTTCGATGTGTTCAACCGCGCGCAGGTCTTTGGAATTCATGATGTAGGTGCCGTGTTCGTCCTCCATCACCGGCATCAATTCGTTCGGATGATCCTGGCGCGAAATCAGGTATACGCGATCGGCGAGCGGGTGGCGCGGCTGGTTGCCGCAGTCGGATAGCGCGGATTGCGAGAGGGCTTTGTCGAAGTCGAAATCAATTTTATGAACATCGCCGCTGCCATCTTCCTCTGCCGCATCGACTTTGTAATCCCAGCGGCAGGAATTGGTGCAAGTGCCTTGATTGGCGTCACGATGATTGAAGTAACCGGACAGCAAACAGCGGCCGGAATACGCGATGCACAGCGCGCCGTGGATAAACACTTCCAGTTCGATGTCCGGGCATTGCTGGCGGATTTCTTCGATCTCATCCAGCGACAATTCGCGCGACAAAATCACGCGCGACAAACCCAGCGATTGCCAGAATTTCACCGCCGCGTAGTTCACCGTGTTGGCTTGCACGGAAAGATGAATTTCCTGCTCCGGCCAACGCTCGCGCACCATCGCAATCAGGCCGGGGTCAGCCATGATCAGCGCGTCCGGCCGCATCGCAATCACCGGCGCCATGTCCGCCATGTAAGTTTTTACCTTGGCGTTGTGCGGCATCAAATTGCTGGCGACGAAAAGTTTTTTGCCGAGCGCGTGCGCTTCGGTGATGCCGGTTTGCAATTCTTCCAGACGGAATTCGTTGTTGCGCGCGCGCAGCGAATAGCGCGGCTGACCGGCATACACCGCGTCCGCGCCAAACGCATAAGCGGCACGCATTTTTTCCAGCGTGCCAGCGGGCAACAACAATTCAGGTGCGCGTATCACAGTCCCAACCGCTTCCAAATCGCCAGCGAAGGCGCGGCTTGATTCAGCGTGTAGAAATGCAACCCCGGCGCGCCGCCAGCCAACAGTTTTTCACACAGTTGCGTGACGACATCGAGGCCGAATTCGCGCACCGCGTCCGTGTCATCGCCGTAACTTTCCAGCGTCTTGCGCATCCAGCGCGGAATCTCTGCGCCGCAGGCATCGGAAAAACGCGCCAGTTGCGAGAAGCGCACGATGGGCATGATGCCGGGCACAATGGGCACGGTAACACCGATGCGCTGCGCTTCTTCGACGAAACGGAAGTAAGAATCCGCGTTGTAAAAATACTGCGTGAGCGCGGAATCCGCGCCGGCGTCGATCTTGCGTTTGAAGTTGAGCAAGTCGTCGCGCGGCGAGCGCGCCTGCGGATGAAATTCGGGATAGGCCGCCACTTCGATATGGAAATGCGCGCCGGTTTCATCGCGGATGAACGACACCAGTTCGTTCGCGTATTGAAACTCGCCAGTGGTCGCCATGCCGGACGGCAGATCGCCGCGCAAGGCGACGAGGCGGCGCACGCCGATTTCCTTGTAGAGATTCAGCAGCGTGCGGATGTTCTCGCGCGTGGAGCCGATGCACGAAATATGCGGCGCGGCGTTGTAGCCTTCGGCGTGAATCTGCCGAATCGCCTCCAGTGTGCGATCGCGCGTGGAGCCGCCCGCGCCGAATGTGACGGAGAAAAATTCCGGCTTCAGTTGCGCGAGTTGTTGACACGCAACGGCCAGTTTTTCCACGCCCTCCGGCGTTTGCGGCGGGAAGAATTCAAAGCTGAATGATTTAGAGTTTGTCATGATCTATCGTCACCGGCCCGTCGTCGTTCGGCGGGCGATTCGGTGGAGTTTGTTGCGGAATCAGCAGCGCAAGCAAGGAAGAAATCACGCTGTACAGCAACGCGCCCAGCAGAGCGACCCAGAAGCCGCTCACCTCAAAGCCGCGCAGCACCGAACCGGCGAACCAGAACAGCAATCCGTTAATCACGAAAATGAACAGTCCCAGCGTCAACACCGTGACCGGCAGCGTCAGCAGAATCAGCAGCGGGCGCACCAGCGTGTTGATCAGCCCCAGCACCAGCGCGGCGAGCAGCGCGGAGGCAAAGCCGTCCACATGCACACCCGGCAGCAGATAAGCCACTGCGAGCAGTGCGAGCGCGTTGCAACACCAGAGCAGGATCAAGCGCATGGTTTCTCCTTAATGCGCCCCCTCTCCCCCGACCCCTCTCCCACGAGGGGAGAGAGGAGTAAAAGCCCCTCCCCCTTGGCGGGGGAGGGGTTGGGGAGAGGGGGAATTACTGCCATCTCAATACCGATAATGCGCCGCCTTGTACGGCCCTT
>JAITMU010000176.1 GCA_031277195.1 Gallionellaceae bacterium
CCGGAATGTTGTTGACCCCCGCGCCCGCGCGGGCCACCGCCAGCAGCGATTCAGGCACGGCCTCGCCATGCAGCTTGTGGCTGCGCAGCAGCACGGCGGCGGGCGCAGCGGCGTCGGGGCCGACCTGGTAGCGCGCGGCATCGAAGCGCGCGAGGCCCTTGGGGGAGATGGCGTTGTAGGTTTTGATGTGGAACATGATGATTTGGCGTTTAGAGCGATTTTGGCTTAGGCGTGAACATTCAATATCCGTTCGGGCTGAGCTTGTCGAAGCCTGCCCCCAGCCTGTCGAGGTGGCCCCGCGCCCAGCTTCGACAGGCTCAGCCCGAACGGTCAGGGGTGTGCACAGCAAAATAAAAACCGCTCCAGGTGGCGCTTGCCAGCTTGCGGCTTTCCTGGTGGCTTAACGATGAAATGCTTCCTTTGGCTTGACCCATTTTTTCAATGTCTTCAGCTTGCGGGACGCATGCTCGGTCCAAGAAATTTCAGCGCCATCTTCGAGCTTTTCATAGATGGGAAGAAGCTCGGTAACGCCGATGTATTCCCATTGAACCGGAACGCCCGGCGCTGGGCCGCCTCGGTAGGGCTTGGTGTGTCTTTTGGCAATTCGTTCCACCTTGGTGTATGCGGCATTGAGAGACTTGGCTTGGACGATGACCGTGTTTTCCCACGCCAAAAAGCGCCTTTCCGGGTTATCACGTTTCTTGTCGGCCAATTCGACGAATCGCAGCAGATACGAACCGTAGTACCAGCCGACTGGAGAAGCATTTTTGTCCCATGCCATACCAGAGTCTTGGGTGGTTTACTTCACCTGCCCATACCCCCAGGCCAGCCACTCCATCAACACCTCCAGATCGCCCTTTTCCACCGTCGCCCCGCACCAGATGCGGATGCCGGGCGGGGCGTCCTTGTAGGAGCCGATGTCGTAGGCCGCGCCTTCGGTTTCGAGCAGTTTGACCAGCGCTTTCACCTTGTCTTCGGGCAGATCGAGTGACAGGCAGACGCTGGTGTTGGAGCGGGTTTCGGGCGTTTTGGCGAGGAAGTGGATCCAGCCGTGGGCGGCGACGAAATCTTCGACCACTTTCAGGTTGGCCTGACTGCGCGCGATGGTGCCGGGCACGCCGCCGACGCTTTCGCACCATTTCAGCGCGTCCAGATAGTCGGCCACGCACAGCATCGAGGGGGTGTTGATGGTTTCGCCCTTGAACAGCCCTTCGCTCAACTTGCCGCCCGAAGTCATACGGAAGATTTTGGGCAGCGGCCACGGCGGGCTGTAGCTTTGCAGCCGTTCGACGGCGCGCGGACCCAGGATCAACATGCCGTGGCCACCTTCGCCGCCCAGCACCTTTTGCCACGAATAGGTGATGACATCGAGCTTGTGCCACGGCAGCTCCATCGCGAACACGGCGCTGGTGGCGTCGCAGATCGTCAGCCCCTTGCGGTCGTCGGCGATCCAGTCGCCGCCCGGCACGCGCACGCCGCTGGTGGTGCCGTTCCAGGTAAACACCACGTCGTGATCGAAGTTGACCTGACTGAAATCCACGATGTCGCCGTAGCCCGCTTCGAGCTTGCGCGCGTCTTTCAGCTTGAGCTGCTTCATCACGTCGGTGACCCAACCGGAGCCAAACGATTCCCACGCCAGCATGTCCACCGGGCGCGCGCCCAGCAGCGACCACATCGCCATCTCCACCGCGCCGGTGTCGGACGCGGGAACCACCGCCACGCGATAGTCAGCGGGCAGGCCAAGGATGCGCGCCGTCTCGCTGCAACACGCGCCGAGCAGCTTCTTGCCCAAGCCCGAACGGTGCGAGCGCCCCAGCGCCGACAGATCAAGCCGCGCCACGTCATAACCGGGCCGCTTGGCGCAGGGGCCGGAGGAGAAGTTGGGGCTGTGGGGCTTGCGGGCGGGCTTGGTCATGGTGATGTGTGGGCAAGAAAGAAAAAGCGGCGGTCATTCTATGGCAGCGCCGTTGTCAGATGGCATCCGCGGGGGCGTTGCCGGACAGGAGCAGCTTGATTCCTTGATGCGCGAAATGTTCGCGCTGCACGCCAGAGGCTGACTGCTGTTCAGTCGTGACGGTAGGCGATTGGAACCAAATCGTCTCCGTAATCAATATAGCCGCCGCAATTCAGAACTTGCGCCGGATCGCACAGCAGGGCGGCAAAAAATTCGGCCAACGAATCGTATCGTGGGGTGTCTTCAATCACATCACCATCCGACAGCATGATTTTTCCAGCGTGCTCGCCCTCGGTAATGAGCAGCCATTTTTCACTGTCGCCGGGAATCACGCCGAAAGCGATGGCTGTATGGAGATATTTTGGAATTTCCTCTGGATCCTCTTGCCATGTAACCTGTTGCGCCCATTCCATGACTTCTGTTTTCAGTTGATCCCATTCGCCAACCGAAGCCATGCAAAAACCCGGTTCGCCCTTGACGATAAACAATACGGCCCCATCGTGATCCGCATGAATGTCCAGCAGTGGTGCAGCCGCCTCGCCATACTGGGTTGCCAGCCGG
>JAITMU010000184.1 GCA_031277195.1 Gallionellaceae bacterium
CCGATTACGTGGTGGACATGGGGCCGGGCGCGGGCGAACACGGCGGCACGGTGGTCGCTGCGGGCACGCCGGAACACATCCGCGCCAGCGCGGCATCGCTCACCGGCGATTATCTGTCCGGTCGGCGCAGCATTCCCACGCCGAAAAAATATCGCGCGCCTGATCCCCATCGCATGTTGCGCATCAAGGGCGCGTGCGGCAACAACCTGAAAAACGTCAATCTGAATCTGCCGGTCGGCTTGCTCGTGTGCGTCGCGGGCGTGTCCGGCTCCGGCAAATCCACGCTGATCAACGACACGCTTTACCACGCCGTCGCGCAACATCTCTACGGCAGTAGCGCCGAACCCGCGCCCTTCGCGGAAATTGACGGACTGGAATTTTTCGACAAGGTTATCAACGTCGATCAATCGCCGATTGGCCGCACGCCGCGCTCCAACCCCGCCACCTACACCGGATTGTTCACCCCCATCCGCGAACTGTTCGCCGCCGTGCCGCAATCGCGCGAACGCGGCTACGGGCCGGGGCGTTTTTCATTCAACGTCAAAGGCGGACGCTGCGAATCCTGTCAGGGCGATGGCGTCATCAAGGTCGAAATGCACTTTTTGCCTGACGTGTACGTGCCGTGCGACGTCTGCCACGGCATGCGCTACAACCGCGAAACGCTGGAGGTGCAATACAAGGGCAAGAACATCTACCAGGTGCTGCAAATGACGGTGGAACAAGCGCACGAATTTTTCAAACCCGTGCCGGTGATCGCGCGCAAACTGCAAACGCTGCTGGATGTGGGGCTGGGCTACATCACGCTGGGGCAGAGCGCAACCACACTTTCCGGCGGCGAAGCGCAGCGCGTGAAATTGTCGCTGGAATTATCCAAACGCGACACCGGCCGCACGCTGTACATCCTCGACGAACCCACCACCGGCTTGCATTTTCACGACATCGCCATGCTGCTGAAAGTCATCCACCAGTTGCGCGATCAGGGCAACACCGTGGTGGTGATCGAACACAATCTCGACGTGATCAAAACCGCAGATTGGGTGATCGACCTCGGCCCCAAAGGCGGCGACGGCGGCGGAAAAATTGTCGCGCAAGGTTCGCCGAAAACGATCGCCAGCGATTCCGCCAGCGTGACCGGGCCGTATTTGAGGAAGTTGATGGCGTGAACAATATTCCCTCCATTTTTCTGCGATGCGCTTTCTGGTGCGTGTTGCGGGCAACCCTGTCCCTGTCCCTGATGTCCGAAACATCGTCCCTGCCCAACACAGGATGGGACAAAGCCAATCACTTCCTGGCTTTTTTCGTGCTGTCTTGTCTCGGCTACTGGAGCTACGCCGCAGGTCACAAACTCGCCACCGCCATCATTATGCTGGCCTATGGCGGTGTTATCGAAGGCTTGCAGGCGATGACCAGCTACCGCTCCGCTGAATGGGGCGATCTGCTGGCCGACGCATGCGGCATCGCGCTCGGCCTGACACTTTGTCAGTTTCTGGATTCCAGACAGGCACGCTCCCGTAGCATGTAGGATGGGTGGAGCCGAAGGCGATACCCATCATTCCCTCTCCCCAAATCCATCCGCAAAATCCTCCGCACTCCCCCAATCTCGCGGCAACAATCCTTTCGCCACATAACGCCCAAACGTCGAAAACGACCAGTCCTGCGCGCGTTGCACATGACCATGCTTCACCGGATTGAAATGGATGTAATCCACATGCCGCCTCAGGTCATCTTCATCCCGAATCAAATGCTCCCAATATCGCCGTTGCCAAATGCCGCGCTCGGCTTTTTGAACCAGGCTCGGACGTCGGTATTCTCCAGCCGGGATGCGATGCGAAAATCCAGTCTTTAGCAAGCGCCAACGGGTGGCGTAATCCGTATCGCCCGGCGGCAATGTCCAGATAACATGAAGATGCTCCGGCAGAACAACCATTGCGACAGTTTTAAAGGGATGGTTTTGCCTGACCTCGGCATAGGACGTACGTAGATATTCGATATTTTCGACTAGCAGACTTGATTGTCGATCAGCCAATACAACTGTAAAAAACCATGTGCCTCCCGGCAACCAAGCGCGGCGATATTCAGTCATCTTCACTCCATTGAGAAAGCGACAGCTTGGCGGATAAAGAAAAGGAACGATACCTATCAACTCTGATAGTGATGGGTATCGCTACGCTCCACCCATCCTACAAAAAATATTCATTTGCGCTGGACGCGCCACGCCGCGCGCCGTATCATTTTTCGCACCTTTCACTTCGCCGCGAACACATCATGATTACCCCTCTGCTGGTTGCCAAGAACGACCGTATCAGTCTCGAACTCCTGCCGCGCATGGCGAATCGTCACGGCCTTATCACTGGCGCGACCGGCACGGGCAAAACCGTCACGCTGCAAACGCTGGCGGAAGGCTTCAGCCGCATCGGCGTGCCTGTGTTCATGGCGGACATCAAGGGTGATCTGTCCGGCATTTCCAAAGCTGGCGATGGCAGCAATGCCAAGATTGAGGAGCGCGTTCAACAACTGCAACTGGCGGACTACGCGCATCGCGCGTATCCGGTGACGTTTTGGGATGTGGACGGCAAGCTGGGGCATCCGGTGCGCGCTACTGTGTCCGACATGGGGCCGCTGTTGCTGGGGCGGATGTTGAATTTGAACGACACGCAGCAGGGCGTGCTGACGCTGACGTTCAAACTCGCCGATGACAACGG
>JAITMU010000200.1 GCA_031277195.1 Gallionellaceae bacterium
CGGGCTGCGCGTTTTTTATTTAAGTCCAATACCTGCCCTTAATCCCCGCGCCGGGGGTAAACCACGCCCCCACCCCCTCGGGGAGGGGTTGGGGGTGGGGGACCCAGCGATTTTCAACCTGCCAACACCTTGGATTCCCGCCTGCGCGGGAATGACGGCATGTTATTGCACTAAATAAAAAAGGGCGCAGCACTTACGCGCTGCGCCCCATCTGTCCTTGATACCTGAGAGATTGCGATCAATCGCGTGCCCCTTCGGTGGTCGCCTTTGGCGACGCTCTCCAGATTTGCCTGATCCTGACGGTTCCTTGAGCCTGAGCGGTTGCGGGTGTTACGCCTTCGGCGGCGCTCGGTGAGCGCGCTCTCCCATCGGTCTGAACGGCGGGCGGATTATACCGGATAAGCATGCAAGGCGGGTTACGGATAAAAGAGCAACAGCCGGTATCCGGCAGCGCCGATGTCGGCGGTATCCATACGGAGTTTGATGGCAAATTCACCACCGGCGGCGAGTCCGGCTTCCCCGGTTTCGCCGGATTGCAGGTAGTCCGCCGGATGGAACGCGCGGCGCGCCATGAGTGTGCCATGCGCGTCGGTCAGCGTAAGCTCAATGTCAGGCCAGGCCTGCGGATAAGGCGCGTGATTGTGCAGCAGGGTTTCGAGGTTGACGATGTTGCTGGCGGCGGGATCGATTTCCAGGCTGGAAGAATCCAGGGTCATCAGTTCGGCGTGGCGCGGCAGCGGAATATCGCATTTCAGCAGTTGGCAATAGCTGGTCAGCGCGGGTTTCAGCGACGGATAGCGGGCGGCGATGTCGATGCGATAAAAATAAGCAAGCTGCGCTGTCAGCAGCAAGAGCAGTAGCACGCAACCGACCGCCCAGAGCCAGTGCGGTTTTTCTTTTGGCGGCTCCCGCCAGACGCTTTCTTCGGGAAGCGGCGGAATGTCCAGCGGCACGGGCGCGTCGGACGGAATTTCCGCCGGTGCGGTGAGTGTGTCATTGCGCAGGCGTTCCGTGGCGTTGAACACGGCCTTGCAAACGCCGCAGCGCACCGTGCCCTGGCGCGCGTCAAGCTGCGCCTGGGTGATGCGAAAGCGCGTATTGCATTGAGGACACTGCGTTGAAATGCTCATCGTTTTACGCCGGACACGCGCGCCCAGCCTTCGTCTGTTACGGAAGGCGCAAGATTACACCACTGCGAATAGATTTTCATCACATCGTCGGCTTGTTCGGCGAGGATGCCGGACAGCACGATGCGTCCGCCGGTGCGTGTGGCGCTGGCGAGCAACGGCGCGAGCAGTTTCAGCGGATTGGTCAGGATGTTGGCGACGACGACATCGGCGGTGAGCGGCGGCGCGTCGTCGGGCAGATGAAATTCCGCCGTCACGCCATTGGCTGCTGCGTTGTCGCGGCTGGCGCGCACGGCTTGCGGATCAAGATCGACGCCAACGGCGCTGGCTGCGCCGAGTTTCAACGCGGCGATGGCGAGGATGCCGGAGCCGCAACCGTAATCCAGCACGGTCTCGCCGCCGCGCAGGTTTTCATCCAGCCAGCGCAAACACAAGCGCGTGGTGGGATGGCTGCCGGTGCCGAACGCGAGGCCGGGGTCGAGCGCGATGTTGATGGCGGCGGGGTCGGCGGGCGTGTGCCAGGTCGGCACGATCCACAGCCGTGGCGAAATCGGGATGGGGTCGAATTGCGCCTGGGTGAGGCGCACCCAGTCGTCGTCCTGCAATGCGCCGATGTGAAATTCCGGCGTGGCGGGCAGACCGGCGGCCTGCGCGGCGTCATGCAGGATTTTTTCGACGGGTGACTTTTCGGGAAACAGCGCGACGATGCGATTGCGCCGCCAGAGCGTGTCGCCAGGTTCGCCCGGCTCGCCAAACAATGCTTGCTCGTCCGGCGTGTCGGCATCCGCGTCGTGCACGTCGATCGACAATGCGCCGCGCGCCATCAGCGCATCGCCCAAGGCGTCGGCTTGCTGGCCGGATGCGCTGACGGTTAAGGTAATCCAGGTCATTTCGGACTGTCAGCGAACCAATCCCCTCTCCCTTGATGGGAGAGGGGTAGGGGAGAGGGTGCAAACTTGACGCACCATTTCATTTTGAGGTGAAAGCGGGAAAAGCCCCTGCCCCCTCTCCCCCACCCCTCTCCCGCAAGGGGAGAGGGGCTTTGCGGGAATGGAGGAAAAGAATGGAAGTGGTGACGAAGGAAAGGCGCGCTACGGATCACTATTGTTCCTTGCTACGTTGCGCCAGCTTGTGTTCCAGATAATGAATGCTGGTGCCGCCGCGCAGGAACGCTGCGTCGCTCATCAATTCCTGATGCAGCGCGATGTTGGTGTTGATGCCTTCCACCGCCATTTCCGACAGCGCGGTGCGCATCCGCGCCATCGCCTGTTCGCGCGTGTCGCCGTAGGCAATGATCTTGCCGATCATGGAATCGTAATTCGGTGGCACGAAATAATTGGCGTAAACGTGCGAATCCACGCGGATACCGGGGCCGCCGGGCGTGTGCCAGGTGGTGATGCGTCCGGGCGACGGCGTGAATTTGTAGGGATGCTCGGCGTTGATGCGGCACTCGACGGCGTGTCCCTTGAAGTGGATGTCGCGCTGGCGGAAGCCGAGTTTTTCACCGGCGGCGATGCGAATTTGCTGTTGCACGATGTCGAGGCCGGTGATCATCTCGGTGACTGGATGCTCCACCTGCACGCGCGTGTTCATTTCAATGAAATAGAACTCCTCGTTCTCGTACAGGAATTCAAACGTGCCTGCGCCGCGATAACCGATCTTGCGGCAGGCTTCGGCGCAGCGTTCGCCGATCTTGTTGCGCAGGCGCGCGTTGAGCAGCGGCGCGGGCGCTTCTTCGATGATCTTCTGGTGGCGACGCTGCATCGAGCAATCGCGCTCGCCAAGGTAAACTGCGTTGCCGTGCTGATCGGCCAGCACCTGAAATTCGATGTGGCGCGGGTTCTCCAGGAATTTTTCCATGTACACCACGGGATTGTTGAATGCCGCTTGCGCTTCGGTGCGCGTCATCGTCACGGCGGTCTGCAATGCTGCCTCGGTGTGCACCACGCGCATTCCGCGTCCGCCGCCGCCGCCCGCGGCCTTGATGATGACGGGATAGCCGATGCTGCGCGCGATCTTGACGATCTGCGCCGGGTCTTCCGGCAGCGCGCCATCCACGCCGGGGACGCAAGGCACGCCGGCTTTCTTCATCGCGTCTTTGGCGGACACCTTGTCGCCCATCAAGCGGATGGTTTCGGGGCGCGGGCCGATGAACACGAAGCCGCTTTTTTCCACGCGCTCGGCGAAATCCGCGTTTTCCGAGAGGAAGCCATAGCCCGGATGGATGGCTTGCGCGTCCGTGACTTCGGCGGCGCTGATGATGGCCGGAACATTCAAATAGCTGAGATTCGACGGCGCGGGGCCGATGCAGACGGACTCATCGGCCAACTTGACGTATTTCGCATCCGCGTCAGCCACGGAATGCACGGCGACGGTCTTGATGCCCATTTCGCGGCAGGCGCGCTGGATGCGCAGCGCGATTTCTCCACGGTTGGCGATGAGGATTTTTTCAAACATGGAGGCTTACCCGATGATGAAAAGCGGCTGACCAAACTCGACCGGCTGTCCATTTTCCACCAGGATCGCCTTGATGACGCCGGATGCGTCCGCCTTGATTTCGTTCAGCAATTTCATGGCTTCGATGATGCAAAGCGTGTCGCCGGTCTTGACGGTTTGACCCACTTCCACGAACGGGTTGGCGCCGGGAGACGGGCTGCGATAGAACGAACCGACGATGGGGGATTTCACCGCGTGACCGTCGGGCTCCGCGGGCGCGGCAGGTTCGGCGGCGGGTGCCGGAGCTGCGCCTTGCGGCGCGGCAGGCGCGTGTGGCGCGGCGGCGTAGAACGTCTGCGGCGCAGGCGCGGCAGCGACGGAAGACGCGCGGGAAATGCGCACGCGCTCCTCGCCCTCGCTGATCTCCAGTTCGGCGATGCCGGAATTTTCGACCAGATCAATCAGTGTTTTGAGTTTGCGTAAATCCATGATTTTATGCTCCTAAATAGTGCGTTGTAGCGCGTATTGCAAGGCGAGTTCGTAACCTTTGGCGCCCAAACCGCTGATGACGCCGACTGCGATGTCTGAAAAATAGGATTCCTTGCGGAACGCCTCGCGGGCATGCACGTTGGACAGGTGCACCTCGACAAAAGGAATGTTGACCGCCGCCAGCGCATCGCGCAACGCCACGCTGGTGTGGGTAAACGCGGCGGGATTGATGATGATGAAATCCGTGCCGTCCGTGCGCGCCTGTTGCACGCGCCCGACCAGATCGGCTTCGGCATTGCTTTGGTAACTTTGCAGATTTGCACCGGATGTTGCCGCCAACTGCGTCAATTTTGCATTGATCTCGTCCAGTGTGACGCGACCGTACACGTCCGGCTCACGGGTGCCGAGCAGGTTCAGGTTGGGGCCGTGCAGCACCAGAATATGTCGCTTGCTGGTTGTCATGTCGCTATGTTGCCGCAAATTGAGTGGAGTTGTCCAGATTTTAAGGAAAGTTATATCGTCATCCCCTCTCCCCGCTTGCGGGGAGAGGGCTAGGGTGAGGGGATAATGCAAGCGCAGAGAAAGCGCCCCTCACCCCAACCCGACCCCTCGCTTCGCTCTCCCCATAAATGGGGGGAGGGGGGTTATAGTTACGGCGTCTCCCAGCCGAACTGCACCCGATGCAACTGCGCGTATGCGCCGTTTTGTTCAATCAATTCGCGGTGCGTGCCGACTTCGATGATCTTCCCTTTTTGCATCACCACGATGCGATCCGCTTTTTCGATGGTGGACAAGCG
>JAITMU010000211.1 GCA_031277195.1 Gallionellaceae bacterium
CCCATCACTCCCTCTCCCGCTTGCGGGAGAGGGCTGGGGAGAGGGTGGGGGTTGTGGTGAGAGAACACTCAAAAAACCTCACCCCCTGCCCCACTCTCCCCCTGCCCGATCTCGCCGTCAACCGCCGCGCGGAAATTCCGGTGCAGGCATTTCAACATTTTCTGCACACTTTCTCAGGGCGTGTGCTGTTGCTCGCCGACAGTCTGGGTCGCCGCGAAATCATCTCCGGCTATCTTCAGGAATACGGCCTCGCGCCCACGCCCTGCGAAAACTACGCCGCTTTCCTCGCCGCCAACGACGCCTTCATGCTCGGCATCGCGCCGCTGCACAACGGCTTCATCCTCCCCGACGAATCCCTCGCCATCGTCACCGAAAGCGAACTCTACGCGCAGCAGGCGCGCGCCCGCGCCGGTCGCAATGCGAAGAAAAGCAACGTCGAAGGCATGTTGCGCGATCTCTCCGAACTCAAGCCGGGCGATCCGGTGGTGCATGAGCAGCACGGCATCGCGCGTTATCGCGGGTTGGTGAATCTTGATCTCGGTGAAGGCGAAAACGAATTTCTGCTGCTGGAATACGAGGGCGGCGACAAGCTCTATGTGCCGGTGGCGCAACTGCATGTGATCAGCCGGTACAGTGGCGGCGCGCCGGATGCAGCGCCCCTGCACAAGCTCGGCAGCGGCGCGTGGGACAAAGCCAAGCAGCGCGCGATGAAGCAGGTGCGCGATGCCGCCGCCGAATTGCTGAATCTCTACGCGCAACGCGCCACGCGCAAGGGTCATGCGTTCAAGTTGAACTACCACGATTACGAAGCGTTCACCGAAGGTTTCGGCTTTGAGGAAACGGCGGATCAGGCCGCCGCGATTGAGGCCGTGATTCTCGATCTGCAATCCGGCAAGCCGATGGATCGCTTGATCTGCGGCGATGTCGGCTTCGGCAAAACCGAAGTCGCGTTGCGCGCGGCTTTCATCGCGGCGCTGGAAGGCAAGCAGGTCGCGGTGTTGGCGCCGACGACGCTGCTGGTCGAACAGCACTTCCAGAATTTCTCCAACCGCTTCGCCGACTTTCCGGTGCGCATCGCCGAACTGTCGCGCTTCCGCTCGACCAAGGAAAGCGCGCAGGCATTGAAAGACCTCGCCGAAGGAAAACTCGACATCATCATCGGCACGCACAAGTTGATCCAGAAGGATGTGAAATTTCACAACCTCGGCCTCGTCATCATCGACGAGGAACACCGCTTCGGCGTGCAGCAAAAGGAACGACTGAAATCCCTGCGCGCCGAAGTGGACGTGCTGACGCTGACCGCCACGCCGATTCCGCGCACGCTGGCGATGTCGCTGGAAGGCTTGCGTGATTTTTCGGTGATCGCCACCGCACCGCAGCGGCGTTTGTCGATCAAAACTTTCGTCGCCAATTACAGCGCCGGTGTCATCCGCGAAGCGGTGTTGCGCGAACTCAAACGCGGCGGTCAGGTGTACTTCCTGCACAACGAAGTGGACACCATCACCAACATGCTGGAACGGCTGGAAACGCTGCTGCCCGAAGCGCGCATCCGCATCGCGCACGGGCAGATGGGCGAGCGCGAACTGGAAACGGTGATGCGCGATTTCACCCATCAGCGTTTCAACGTGTTGCTGTGCAGCACCATCATCGAAACCGGCATCGACGTGCCCACCGCCAACACCATCCTCATCAATCGCGCCGACCGCTTCGGCCTCGCGCAGTTGCACCAGTTGCGCGGTCGCGTCGGCCGCTCGCATCATCAGGCTTACGCTTATCTGCTGGTCGATAGCAAGGAAGGCTTGAGCGCGCAGGCGAAAAAACGGCTCGAAGCGATACAAGCGATGGAACAACTCGGCAGCGGTTTTTATCTCGCCATGCACGATCTGGAAATTCGCGGCGCGGGCGAAGTGCTGGGCGAATCGCAAAGCGGCGAAATGCAGGAGATCGGTTTCAGCCTCTACAACGACATGCTCGCCGCCGCGATCAAATCGCTCAAGGCCGGCAAGGAACCGGACATGGCGCACCCGCTCGGCGTCACCACCGAAATCAATCTGCACACCTCGGCGCTCTTGCCGGACAGCTATTGCGGCGACATCCACCAACGGCTGGTGATCTACAAACGCCTCGCCAACTGCGACACGCTGGAACAACTGGAAGAAATGCAGCAGGAACTCATCGACCGCTTCGGCCTGCTACCCGACGCAACGCAAGCGCTGTTCGACTGCCACCGTTTGCGCATCCTCGCCAAACCCCTCGGCATCGCCAAACTCGACGCCTCCGCCGACGCCATCGTCGTGCAGTTCACACCGAGTCCGCCGATTGACCCGATGAAAATCATTTCGATGATACAAAGCAAACGGCATGTGAAGATGGCCGGGCAAGACAAGCTGCGGATTGAGTTGAAGTACGGCGACTTGAAGCAGCGGGTGTTGGCGGTGGTGAATTTTTTCAAAGAGTTGGTGTAGGGCGGGGCTTGCCCCGCGCTGTGTGTTTATTCCCTCTCCCCATTTATGGGGAGAGGGCTAGGGTGAGGGG
>JAITMU010000235.1 GCA_031277195.1 Gallionellaceae bacterium
GTCATGGCACTGACCTACTACCTGGCCAAGGACGACATCGCCGCGCGCGCGCTGGACGATCAACTGGATTCGCTGAGCGCCGTGATGCCGCAGGGTCTGTACGACAACGATCTGGTTCAGGATGCCATCGTGATGCAGAACGCGCACGGCAAAAACATCACCGTTTATCGCGCGTTCAAGAACAACCAGCTCACCGGCGCAGCTTTTGAAACCAGCAGCATCGGCTACGCAGGCGAAATCAAATTGATGCTCGGCGTCGATGCCAATGGCAAAATACTCGGCACGCGCGTGGTCGCGCACAAGGAAACGCCGGGGCTGGGCGATAAAATCGAAGTGCGAAAAGGTGACTGGATACTCGGCTTCACCGGCCTCGGCTTCGGCAATCCGCCAGTGGAAAAATGGAAGGTGAAAAAAGACGGCGGTCAGTTTGATCAGTTCACGGGCGCGACAATCACGCCGCGCGCCGTATTGAAAGCCATCCGCGAAGGACTCGAATTTTTTGACGCGCACAAAGCGCAAATGGAGGTGCATTGAAATGGCAACCACATACAAAACCATCGCCAAAGACGGCCTGTGGAACAACAACGGCGTACTCACCATGCTGCTGGGGCTGTGTCCGGCCATGGCGATGACCACCAGCGCCACCAACGGATTGGGCATGGGACTCGCAACCGCCGTGGTGATGGCGGCGTCGGGACTGCTGGTGTCCATCTTCCGCAACCAGATCACGCAGGAAGTGCGTATTCCGGTTTACATCCTGATCGTCGCCGCGATGGTGACGCTGGTGGAACTGACGATGAACGCCTGGATGCACGAGCTATACAAGGTGCTGGGGCTGTTCATTCCGCTGATCGTGTCCAACTGCCTGCCGCTCGCGCGCCTCGAAGCCTTCGCCGCCAAAGAGCCGCCGATGCAATCGCTGGCCGACGGCATCTTCATGGGTGCCGGTTTCACGCTCGCCCTCACCCTGCTCGGCGCGATGCGGGAAATCACCGGCTCCGGCACGCTGTTCGCCGACGCCTCGCTGCTGCTCGGCCCCGCTTTCCACTTTCTGGAAATGCGCGTCCTGCCGCCCGACACCGGCATCCTGATGATGATCCTGCCCCCCGGCGGCTTCCTCGCCGCCGGCCTGCTGATCGTCGGCAAACGCCTGCTCGACATGCGCGCCGGCAAGGAAATCCAGATGGGCGGCGCGCACAGCGCGGCTTGATGCACCACATCCCCTCCCCTTCAAGGGGAGGGTTAGGGTGGGGATGGGTTTAACCAACCCTCTCGCCAAATTAGGAAACAAACACCTTGAAAATCGGAATCGCCTACGCCCTGCCGCAACGCCAAGCCTGGTTCGACATCGACCTGCCCGAAGGCGCGACGATACACGACGCCATCCGGCATTCCGGCATCCTCAAACAATTTCCCGATATTGATCTGGAAACGCAGAAGGTCGGCATTTACGGCAAACTGAGTACGCTGGATGCCGTGCTGAACGACGGTGATCGCGTGGAAATTTACCGACCGATTATTTGCGATCCAAAAACAGTGCCGAGGAAAAACAAAGCGGCGGCGGAGGGAGAGTGACGAACGAAGGGGCGGCAAATGCAAACTGAGACACTGACAATCCACCTATAATGTCTCAGCTTGAAATTTTCGACCTATCCCGTCTCCCCCCGTCATTCCAGCGAACGCTGGAATCCAGCGCATTTATCAAAATACTCCGGCGTAGCCGGACGACAAGGTTTTGTCCGCTACGCGGAGTGTATGTTCTTGCTGGATTCCAGCGTTCGCTGGAATGACGCGGAAGGCGGCAAGGGGATTCGTCAAAAATTTCAAACTGAGACACGACCAATCCACCCAAAAATTTGAACAATCCCGCCGAATCGCTTAAAATCCGCCCCTCGTTTTATCCGGGTCGTTAGCTCAGCTGGTAGAGCAGCGGACTCTTAATCCGTTGGTCGAAAGTTCGAATCTTTCACGACCCACCAACAAACAAAAGGCTTGCAGCGATGCAAGCCTTTTTTATTTTTCTCCGCACATCCCGCCGGTTACAGGATATTTATGGCTTTTTGACGATTGCCCCTGCGTCCGGCACTGCTGGTATACTGCCCCCAAGCCTCGAAGTTCGCGGACGCTACCGGGCAATTGGAGCCCGGAACCGGTGCGGATTACGAGGCTTACTTTTTTTCCTGTTATAGTTCTCTCGCAGCGTCACGAGCGGAAAGGCTTCCGCCGGGTGTCGAATCTTCGCCACGACCGATTGGGGATACGCCGCCCCCAGACGCCGCCCTCTTATCTCCATATCCCCCGTCATCCGTTTCAAGACGTCAGGCGTTTGGGTATGTTCAAGAACCCGACTTATGGAGAACGCCATGAAACCCATCCTGTTTACCCTTGCGCTTCTGGCGACCTTTGCCGCGCTGCCAGCCACGGCAGAGGTGGCCTGCAAAACCGACTCATTGGGCACGGTGCGTTGCAACAATGGCACGACCTACAAAACCGACTCGCTCGGTACTGTGCGGGATAACAAAGGAACGACCTACAAAACTGATTCGCTGGGCGCAATACGCGATAACAAAGGCCATGTATGGCGTACTGACTCGCTTGGTACCGTGCGAGACAACAAAGGCACAACTTATAGAACTGACTCGCTGGGCACAGTGCGCGACAACAAAGGAAACACATGGCGCACCGACTCATTAGGCACGTTGCGAGGAACCGCCCCGCCGCCCCCGCATCTGCTGCGCTAATCCTCAAAAAGAAGTAATCCTCCCGTCCGCCAAACACCGCCCGCCACAACGCGGGCTGTTTGCCTTCTCCGCCTATGGCATAATTACGGGCTCGAAAAGGCGACGAAAATGCACGCAAAAACCTTGTACGACAAACTCTGGGACAGCCATCTGGTGCGGCAGGAAGCCAACGGCACGGCGCTGATCTACATCGATCGCCATCTGGTGCATGAAGTCACCAGCCCGCAGGCTTTTGAAGGGTTGAAACTCGCACACCGCAAACCTTGGCGCACGCAATCCATCCTCGCCGTGCCTGACCACAACGTACCGACGACCAATCGCGATCACGGCATCGCCGATCCGGTTTCGCGTCTGCAAGTGGAAACGCTGGACGCGAATTGCGCCGAATTTGGTTTGACGGAATTCAAGATGAACGATCCGCGCCAGGGCATCGTGCATGTGATCGGCCCGGAACAGGGTGCGACGCTGCCCGGCATGACGGTGGTGTGCGGCGATTCGCACACCAGTACGCACGGCGCGTTCGGCGCGTTGGCGCACGGCATCGGCACCTCCGAGGTCGAGCATGTGATGGCGACGCAGTGTCTGGTGGCGAAAAAATCCAAATCCATGCTGGTGAAGGTCGAAGGCGAATTGCCGCGCGGCGTGACTGCGAAAGACATCGCGCTCGCGGTGATCGGCGAGATCGGCACGGCGGGCGGCACGGGTCATGCCATCGAATTCGCAGGCAGCGCGATTCGCGCCTTGTCGATGGAAGGTCGCATGACTTTGTGCAACATGGCGATCGAAGCGGGCGCGCGCGCGGGCATGATTGCGGTGGACGACACCACCATCCATTACATCCAAGGCCGTCCGTTCGCGCCGCAAGGCGAGCAATGGAATCAGGCGGTGGCTTATTGGCGCACGCTGCATTCCGACGCAGGTGCGCGCTTCGACATCGTGGTTGAACTCGACGCTGCAAACATCAAGCCACAAGTCACTTGGGGCACGTCGCCGGAAATGGTCACCGCGATTGATGGTCGCGTACCTGACCCTGCGACGATGAGCGACGCGGTGAAGCGCGAAGGCGCAGAGCGTGCGCTGCGTTACATGGGGCTTGCGCCGAATACGCCGATTGCCGAAATCCAGATCGACAAGGTGTTCATCGGCTCTTGCACCAATGCGCGCATCGAAGACATGCGCGCGGCGGCGGCGGTAGCACGCGGCAAACATGTCGCGCCAAATGTGAAACTGGCGATGGTGGTTCCCGGCTCCGGTTTGGTGAAGCATCAGGCCGAGCAGGAAGGGCTGGATAAAATTTTTATCGAAGCGGGCTTCGAGTGGCGCGAGCCGGGATGTTCCATGTGTCTCGCGATGAACGACGACCGGCTCGAATCCGGTGAGCGTTGCGCTTCCACCTCGAATCGCAATTTTGAAGGTCGGCAGGGGCAAGGCGGACGCACGCATCTGGTCAGTCCGGAAATGGCGGCGGCGGCGGCGATTGCCGGGCATTTTGTTGATGTGCGGGAGTGGCTGTAATGGAAAAATTTACCGTGCTGAATGGGTTGACCGCGCCGCTGGATCGCGCCAACGTCGATACCGACGCGATCATCCCCAAGCAATTTTTGAAATCGATCAAGCGTTCCGGCTTCGGTCCGAATGCGTTTGACGAGTGGCGTTATCTCGACCACGGCGAGCCGGGCATGGACAACAGCAAGCGTCCGTTGAATCCCGATTTCGTGCTGAATCAGCCACGCTATCACGGCGCGCAAATTCTGCTCGCGCGCGAAAATTTCGGCTGCGGCTCGTCGCGAGAACACGCGCCCTGGGCGCTGGAAGATTACGGTTTTCGCGCGATCATCGCGCCGAGTTTCGCCGATATTTTTTTCAACAACTGTTTCAAGAACGGCTTGCTGCCGATTACGCTGGATGCAACCATCGTGGATGGATTGTTCAAAGCGGTGGACGCCGCGCCGGATTACAAACTCACGGTTGATCTGGAACAACAGACTGTCACCACGCCGGACGGCACGATTTATCCGTTCGAGATCGACGCATTTCGCAAGCATTGTTTGCTGAACGGATTGGATGACATTGGCCTGACGTTGCAACATGTAGATGCGATCAAGGCGTTTGAAACAAAACACCGCGCGGCGCAGCCGTGGTTGTTTGGGTAAATACGTAGGCTGGGATGCAATCCCAGCATTGCGTCGTAGCGATAACACGGCACTTGCTGGGATTGCATCCCAGCCTACGGTTTTGAAAAATTTTTGAATTTACACGACTGGAATCCAATGAAAATCGCAGTCCTCCCCGGTGATGGCATCGGCCCTGAAATCGTCGCGCAAGCCGTCAAGGTATTGCGCGCGCTGAACATCGGCTTGCAAATGGAAGAAGCGCCCATCGGCGGCGCGGGTTACGAAGCGGCGGGCGATCCGCTGCCGGATGCGACGCTGGCGCTGGCGAGAGCCTCGGACGCCGTATTGCTCGGCGCGGTAGGCGACTGGAAATACGACGCGCTGCCGCGCGACATGCGACCGGAACGCGGCCTGCTGCGCATACGCAAGGAGCTCAACCTGTTCGCCAATCTGCGTCCGGCGCTGTTGTATCCAGAGCTTGCTTCCGCTTCCACGCTCAAGCCCGAAGTCGTGTCCGGGCTGGACATCATGATCGTGCGCGAACTTACCGGCGACGTGTACTTCGGTCAGCCGCGCGGCATTTCCACCTTGCCGAATGGCGAGCGTGAAGGCGTCAACACCATGCGTTACAGCGAGTCGGAAATCCGCCGCATCGGTCGCGTCGCGTTCGACATTGCGATGAAACGCGGAAAAAAAGTCTGCTCCATCGACAAGGCCAACGTGCTTGAGACCACTGAATTGTGGCGTCAGGTGATGATCGAAATCGCCAAAGATTATCCGGAAGTCGAGTTATCGCACATGTATGTCGATAACGCGGCGATGCAGTTGGTGCGCGCGCCCAAGCAGTTCGACGTGATGGTCACCGGCAACATCTTCGGCGACATTCTCTCCGACGAAGCCTCGATGCTGACCGGCTCCATCGG
>JAITMU010000109.1 GCA_031277195.1 Gallionellaceae bacterium
GGCGACGACGACCAGGTGATACGCGGCATTCTGGGACGCTTGCTGTTTTCCGGCGACGACGTGAAGAAAAACGTCAAAGTGCTATCCGGCGGCGAAAAGGGACGGATGTTGTTCGGCAAATTGATGCTGGAAAAACCCAACGTGCTGCTGATGGACGAACCGACCAACCACATGGACATGGAATCCATCGAGTCACTGAACACCGCGCTGGACATGTACAAAGGCACGCTGGTGTTCGTCAGCCACGACCGCGAGTTCGTGAGTTCGCTCGCCACCCGCATCATCGAAATGACGCCGCAGGGCGTGGTGGATTATCACGGGAGTTATGAGGATTATTTGCGGAGTCAGGGGTTGGGGACTTGAGGCGATGAATCGCATAGCCGTCATTGTCACCGCCAAGCCAGCTCCCTCCCCCTTGACGGGGGAGGGTTGGGGAGAGGGTGAAGGTATCGCATCAAGCCCCCTCTCCCCAACCCTCTCCACCCGCAAGGAGTACGCCGGTGGGTACCCCGCTGCTTCGCAGCGACCCTTCCGCAGCCACCAGGGGAGAGGGAGCGAACGGTGATGCGCTCCACCACCATCGGCATCTTCGATTCCGGCGTCGGCGGGCTTTCCGTGTTGCGCCACATTCGCGCCGCGCTGCCCAATGCCAATCTGATCTACGTCGCCGATTCCGCCCACGCGCCTTACGGCGACAAGTCTCCAGCATTCATCGAACAACGCGCGCGCGCGCTGACGCGCTTCCTCATCGAACAGGGCGCACAAGCCATCGTCATCGCCTGCAACACCGCCACCGCTGCTGCCGCCGCAACCTTGCGCCGCGAATTTGCGCTGCCCATCGTGGGAATGGAACCGGCGGTCAAACCCGCCGTCGCCGCGACGAAAAGCGGCGTGGTCGGCGTGCTGGCGACAGTCGGCACGCTGGAAAGCGCGCGCTTTGCCGCGCTGCTGGAACGCTACGCGGGCAATGTCGAAATCGTCACGCAAGGCTGCCCCGGTTTGGTCGAGCAAGTCGAACGCGGCGACTTGAACGGCGCAGAAACGCGCGCGCTGCTCGAACGCTATCTCGCGCCGCTGCTGGCGCGAGGCGCGGACACGATCATTCTGGGCTGCACGCACTATCCTTTTCTTGCGCCGCTGATTGGTGAAATCGCGGGGCGCGATGTCACACTGGTGGAAACCGGCGCTGCGGTGGCGCGGGAGTTGAAGCGGCGGGTGGAAACGGAATTGCCTGTTTGTCATTCGACCGGCGAGCAAAAACAAGAACGCTTCTACACCAGCAGCGATCCGCAACAAGCCGCCCGCATCCTCTCCCTGTTGTGGGGCAAAGCCGTACAATGCCTGCCCGTCGAAACCGGAGCCTGAACATGAGCGAACGCCGCTACACCCTGACCATTTCCTGCCCCGACCGCACCGGCATCATCGCCGCCGTCAGCGAATTCGTCGCGCGGCATCGCGGCTGGATTGTCGAGGCGAGTTATCACACCGATCAGGAAACGCAACGCTTTTTCATGCGCCAGGAAATCCGCGCCGACTCGCTGCCGTTCGAGCCGGATGAATTTCACGCGCAGTTTTCCGGTCTGGCGGCTGAGTTCAACATGGATTGGCGCATCAGCGATTCCGCGCGAAAAAAACGCCTCGTGGTATTCGCCAGCAAGGAAGCGCATTGTCTGGACGACTTGCTGTACCGCTGGCGCAGCGGCGAATTGCACGCGGAAATTCCCTGCGTGATCTCCAACCACGACGACCTGCGCGGCTTCGTCGAATGGCACGGCATTCCGTTTCACCGCCTGGATTTTTCCGACAAGGCCGCCGCCTTCGCGCAAGCCGCCGATCTCTTTGAACAACAGCGCGGCGACGCGATGGTGCTGGCACGCTTCATGCAAATCCTGCCGCCGGAATTATGCCGCCGCTATGCGGGTCGCATCATCAACATCCATCACAGTTTTTTGCCATCGTTTGCGGGCGCGAAGCCCTACCATCAGGCGTATCAACGCGGCGTCAAACTGATCGGCGCGACGTGCCACTACGTCACCGAAGACCTCGACGCCGGTCCCATCATCGAACAGGACACGGTGCGCATCGACCACGGCGACACGGTGAAAGACATGGTGCGCTACGGACGCGACATCGAAAAAACCGTGCTGGCGCGCGGCTTGCGCTATCACGTGGAAGATCGTGTGTTGCTGTGCGGAAACAAAACCGTCGTATTTCGATAAATCACCCAACACCTCCCAGCGCCGTCATTCCAGCGCAAGCTGGAAGGTGAACTCGGTGTCGCCGTTTCTCACGGCGGCATCCCCGTAATCGGCCCCGGAGAAGTGGTCAAACAGATCGAAGTCCAGCTCCGGAAGGTAGCCCCCATAGCGGGTGGAGCAGGTGCGGAGCGTCTTGGTGGCGTTTTCGACGAAAGTCGCGCCGCCATACGTCAAACGCGGCCCGGCGAACAAGGCGCCCGGCCCGTTCTTCTCCAGATCGCCCGCGCCCGACACCGCGTGATCGAGCGCGAAGCCCGCCGCGTTGGTGATCACCAGCCGGCCGTCGTTAGCCACCGACGGCAGCTCGGCCGGCCGATCGCCCAGCTGCGATGCCGCCGTCACCCGCAAGACGCTGCCGGCGCCGATATTCCATTCGCCGCTGAAGTTGCTGTTGTCGCCAAGCACCGTCACGTCCGAAACGTTGACCAAGGCCACGACGCCCGCGCCCGACACGGCGTTGGAAAACGTCCGTTCGCCGTTATAGGCGTTCAACG
>JAITMU010000115.1 GCA_031277195.1 Gallionellaceae bacterium
ATTTTATTGTCCGGCTACGCCGGAACATTTTGATAAAAGCGCTGGATTCCAGCTTTCGCTGGAATGACGGGGGAGCTGCGCCGCGCGGGGCCAGCCCCGCCCTACGCTCAATACCCCAGCGCCAACCCCGTTCCGTTGCGCTCATCGTTCGCGCCCGGGTAACGCCCTTCCTCAACCAGAATCACCGCCATATGCCCCGATGGTTGCCGTTCCGTAAATTGTTGCCCGTAGCCTTCCAGCGTGGCGCGCACGTCTGCGCTGATCGCGTCGGGTTCCAGGCCGGTCGCTTCCGGCAGCCATTGTTGATGAAAGCGCGGCGCGTCCACGGCGGATTGAATATCCATGCCGTAGTCGATCACGTTCAGCATCGTCAGCAGCGTCATGGTGATGATGCGGCTGCCGCCCGGCGTGCCGAGTATCAGCATGGGTTTGCCGTTTTTCATCACCACGGTGGGCGACATGGAACTCAGCGGGCGTTTGCCGGGGGCGATTTCGTTCGGCTCGTCCTGCACCAGACCGAATTGATTGGGTACGCCGGGTTTGGCGGTGAAGTCGTCCATCTCGTTGTTCAGCAACACGCCCGTGCCGCCCGCCGTGACCTTCGCGCCGAACCAGCCGTTCAGCGTGTAAGTGACCGACACCGCGTTGCCCCATTGGTCGATGATCGAATAGTGCGTGGTGTTGCTGCCTTCCTGCGCGGGCGTTCCCATGTCTGCGGACACGCCGGCCTTGTCCGGCGCAATCTGCGCGCGAACCTCGGCGGCGTAATCTTTGGAGAGCAAACGATCCAGCGGATTGTTCACGAAATCGGGGTCGCCGAGGTAACGGTTGCGATCGGCATATGCGTGACGCATCGTTTCGATCTGCACTTGCACCGCCCGCGCGGAGCGGTAGCCCCAATCGCGCAGCGGATAGCCTTCCAGCACGTTCAGCATTTCGCACAGCGTCACCCCGCCCGAACTCGGCGGCGGCGCGGAGATGATTTCGTGGCCGCGATAATTGCATTCGATGGGCGCAAATTCGCGCACCGCGTATTGGTCGAGATCGGCCTGCGTCAGAATGCCGCCGCCCGCCTGACTGCTCGCCACCAGCGCCGCCGCCACCGAACCTTTATAGAATCCATCCACGCCGTGACGGCTGATGCGTTGCAATGTGTCGGCGAGGTCTTTTTGCACCAGCTTGTCTCCGGCGCGAAACGCTTCGCCGTGATTCAAAAAGATGGCCGCGCTGGCGGGGTCTTTGCTCAAGGCCACCGATGCGTAATTGAACATGCGCACATCGCCCGCGTCGAGAATGAATCCCTCACGCGCATGGCGAATCGCCGGTGCGATCAATTCGGCGCGGCGCATCGTGCCGTATTTCTCGCGCGCCGTTTCCAGTCCCGCCACCGTGCCCGGCACGGCGACAGCCAGATGCCCCAAGGTGCTGGCGCCCTTGATGACATTGCCGTCTGCGTCGAGATACATGCGCGCCGTCGCCGCCAGCGGCGCTTTCTCGCGGAAGTCGATGAAGGTTTTGCGCCCGTCCGCCAGCACGATGGTCATGAATCCGCCGCCGCCGAGATTGCCCGCCGCCGGATACGTCACCGCCAGCGCATACCCCACCGCCACCGCCGCATCCACCGCATTGCCGCCGCGCTTCAACACGTCCACGCCGGTTTGCGTCGCCAGATGTTGCGCGGTGACGACCATGCCGTGTTCGCCCGTGGCGGCGGCTTGGGCGAGCGGAGAGAAGATCAGGCAAGCGGCAAACAGGACGGTCAGGATGAATTTCATGGTATTCCTTTCATGGGTTCGGTGGCATTATAAAAGGGTGTGATGAATAACCCATCCCCCACAACTTCAATAAGGATCAACCTCATGTCCCTGCTTTTCTCCCCCGCCCAACTCGGCAACCTGACCCTGCAAAACCATCTGGTGATGGCGCCTATGACGCGCAGCCGCGCTGATGGCAATGTGCCCAATGCGCTGATGGCGGAATACTACGGTCAACGCGCCAGCGCCGGATTGATTATCACCGAGGGCACGTCGCCTTCGCCCAACGGCCTCGGCTACGCGCGCATTCCCGGCATTTATTCGCAAGCGCAAATCGACGGCTGGAAGCCCGTCACGCAGGCGGCGCACGCGGGCGGCGCAAAAATTTTCATGCAGCTCATGCACTGCGGTCGCGTCGCGCATCCGCTCAATCTGCCGTCCGGCGCGCGCGTCATCGCGCCGTCCGCCATCACCGCCCCCGGCGACATTTACACCGACGCCGAAGGCATGAAACAAAATGCCGCGCCTGAAGCGATGACGGCGGCAGACCTGACCGCCACGCGCGCGGAATTTGTGCAAGCCGCGAAGAACGCCATCGCCGCCGGTTGCGACGGCGTGGAACTGCACGCGGCGAACGGCTATCTGCTGGAGCAATTCCTGCGCCCCAATTCCAATCAGCGCACCGACGCTTACGGCGGCAACATCGAAAACCGCGCGCGCTTCGTGCTGGAAGTCATCGACGACGCCATCGCCGCCATCGGCAAAAACAAAGTCGGCATTCGTCTGTCGCCTTATGGCGTGTTCAACGACATGCCGGCGTATGACGCGATGGACGCGGATTACATCTGGCTCGCGCAACAACTCAGCGCGCGCGGGCTGGTTTATGTGCATCTGGTCGATCACTCGGCGATGGGCGCGCCTGCGGTGCCGGATGCGATCAAGCAGGCGATCCGCGAGGCGTTCAAAGGCACACTGATTCTGTCCGGCGGCTACGACGCGGCAAGCGCCGAGCGGGATCTGGCTGCGAAAAAATGCGATCTCGTCGCGGTGGGGCGGTTGTTCATTTCCAACCCGGATCTGGTCGCGCGCTGGCAAACCGGCGCGCCGGTGAACGCGCCGGACATGGGGACGTTTTATTCGTCGGGGGAAACGGGATATACGGATTATCCAACGATGGGGTGAGTCTCGTAGGCTGGGTGGAGCGGAGCGATACCCAGCATGGCTGCAGCGCACACTTCCCCTCACCCTACCCTCTCCCCGCAAGCGGGGAGAGGGTAGGGTGAGGGGCTGCTATCTCCCACCGCCCTCTTTGCAGTACCATTTCCCCCTCAACCTCCCAAAGGACACCACACCATGAAACGCGCCCTCTGCTTTGGATTACTGTCTGCCCTCCTCCTGCTAACCGGCTGCGCCAGCACCACCAAGGAAGGCGCGGTCGATATCAAGCGCAAGCAATTCATGCTGGTCTCCAGCGAAGAAGTCGATGCGGCGGCGACGGCTTCTTATCGGGAAAGTCTGACCGAGGCCAGCAAGGCGGGCGCGCTGAACAATGACAAGGCCACGCTGGAACGCATTCGCGTCATCGCGGATCGCCTGATTCCCCAGGTCACCACGTTCCGCCCCGATGCGCTCAAATGGCAGTGGGAAGTGAATCTGCAAACCACCGACGAACTGAACGCCTATTGCGCGCCCGGCGGCAAGATCATGTTTTACACGGGCATCATCAAGCAACTCAAACTCTCCGATGACGAAATCGCCGCCATCATGGGACACGAGATCGCGCACGCCCTGCGCGAGCATGGCCGCGAGCGCGTGTCGCAAGCGTATGCGCAACAGGCTGGCGTGGCGGGTCTTGCCGCCATTCTCGGCGTGAGCGGCAGTGCGACCAACCTGATGCAATCCGCCGCGCAGGTGGCGTTGACGTTGCCGAACAGCCGCGGACAGGAAAGCGAAGCGGACGTGATGGGGCTGGAATTGATGGCGCGCGCCGGTTACGACCCCAGCGCCGCCGTGACGCTCTGGGAAAAGATGGGGCAAGCTGGCGGCGGCAGCGGGCCGTCGTTGTTGAGCACGCACCCGTCCGGGCCGCAACGCATCGCCGAGATCAAAAGCATACTGCCCAAAGTCGCGCCGCTGTATCAGGAAGCGGCGGCGAGCAAAGCAAAAACCGTGCCACGGGTTGTGCCGCGGAATTAATCTCCGCAAAAAATCTTTCGGAGCTTTTCGCCATGAATACGCCCAC
>JAITMU010000149.1 GCA_031277195.1 Gallionellaceae bacterium
TGTTGAAATTGCCTTGCGTGGCCAGCACCGCGTCGGCGTCACCCACCGCATCGCGCAGAATGGATGCCAGCATTTCCTTCACCGTGGTCTTGCCGTTGCTGCCGGTCAGCGCCACCAGCAGCAGCGCAAACTGCGCGCGCCAGTGCGCGGCGAGACGACCCAACGCCAGCCGCGTATCGTCCACCAGCAACACGGGACAGGGCGGCGCGTCATCTTGAAAACCGTCCGCATTGACCAGCGCTGCGACTGCGCCATCGCGCGCCGCCGCCGCCACAAATTTGCCACCGTCGAAATTGTCGCCGCGCAGCGCAATGAACAAATCGCCCGCCGAAATCGCGCGGCTATCCGTCGAGACAGCGGTGAACGTCACGTCGGATGCGCCACCGGCAGCGGGAACCAGCCTGCCGTTCAAAACCTGCGCGGCTTGCGCGAGCGACATCATGTCGGCGCCCTCCATACCGCAAGCGTGCGCGCCACCGTATCGGCATCGCTGAACGGATGCTTCACGCCGTTGATCTCCTGCCAGGCTTCGTGCCCCTTGCCCGCCACCAGCACGGTGTCGTTTGCCGACGCCTTCGCAATCGCCTGAAAAATCGCTTCGGCACGATCTTCAATAACGCGATAATTTTTTTCGTCCATGCCAGCAATGACGGCGGCAATGATCTCGCGCGGATTTTCGCCGCGCGGGTTGTCGCTGGTGACAATGACGGCATCAGCGAGGCGCGAGGCGACGCGCCCCATCAGCGGACGCTTGCCGCGATCGCGGTCGCCGCCGCAGCCGAACACGCAGATCAGCCGTCCGTCCACCATCGTTTCACGCAAGGCGCGCAACACTTTTTCCAGCGCATCCGGCGTGTGCGCGTAATCCACCACCACCGCGGGACGGCCATTGCCACCGAAGGTCTGCATCCGCCCCGGCGCTGCGCGCACCTGCGACAGTTCGCGCACCGCATCGGCCAGTTGCACGCCGCTCGCCAGCAGCACCGCCAGCGCGCCCAGCAGATTCTCCGCGTTGAAGCGTCCGAGCAATGCGCTGGTGAGTTGCGCCGCGCCCCAGCTTGAATGAATCTCCAGCGCAAGGCCGCTCGTGCTCATCCGCAAATGGCTGCCATGCACCATGCGCACGCCGAGACGTTCGGCTTCTGCCAGCGCCTCATCGCCAAGACCGTAAGCAATCACCTCCGCGCCGCCGTCCTGCAACTGTCCGGCGATCTCCACGCCGAAAACGTCATCGAAATTCAGCACCGCGCAACCGAGACCGTCGCGGTGAAACAGCTTGCTCTTGGCCAGCGCGTATTGCGCCATGTCGCCGTGGTAATCGAGATGATCGCGGCTCAGATTGGTGAGCAGCGCGACATCGTAGGCGACGCCGTTGACGCGGCCTTGTTGCAGCGCGTGCGAGGACACTTCCATCGCCACCGCCTGCGCGCCCTGCACCAGATAGTCCGCCAGCAAGCCGTGCAAAGTGACGGCATCCGGCGTGGTGTTCGGACTGACTTGCAGCGCATCGGGGAAGCCATTGCCCAGCGTGCCGATCAGCGCGGTCTTGCGCCCCAGCGCGTTCAAGGTCTGCGCGATCCAGTGACTGCACGAGGTCTTGCCGTTGGTGCCGGTCACGCCCACCATCCACAACTGTTTCGACGGCTGTCCGTAAACCTGATCGGCAAGCTCGCCCAGACTGTCGCGCAGATCCGCCACCTTGAGATTGGGCACGCGCCACTCCGCGTTCCAGTCGAAACCTTCCGCTTCCCAGATCACCGCGTTCGCGCCGTTGGCGATGGCCTGACCGATGAACTGACGACCATCGACGCGGCTGCCGGGGCAGGCGACGAAGGTGTCGCCGGATTTCACCGCGCGGCTGTCGGTGGCGAGTTTTGTCACGCGCACTCCAAGCGCGGCGAGGGATTCAGGAGAGAACGTCAGCACACTCATACAGCCCCTCCCCCCTGGTGGGGGAGGGGTTGGGGAGAGGGGGTTGTTCCCACCCTCGCCTCAAACCCCCCACCCTCTCCCCAGCCCTCTCCCATCAAGGGAGAGGGTGGCGATTGACCGATGACGCGGCGGGAAGAATGCATATCCATCATGTTTCCTCCCTCACGGCTGTTACTGGCACGGTCGATGGCTTGTTGAGCGGCGCGTCGTTCGGCACGTTGAGCAACCGCAACGCTGCGCCCATCACATTGCTGAACGCGGGTGCGGCGACCTGGCCGCCGTAGTATTGCGCGCCCGCCGGATCGTCCACCATCACCGCCACGATCAGACGCGGATTCGACGCGGGCGCCATGCCGACGAACGATGCGACGTAGCGATTGACGTAGCGTCCGCCTTCCAGTTTGTGCGCGGTGCCGGTTTTGCCCGCCACGCGATAGCCGTTGACCTGCGCTTGCGGCGCGGTACCGCCGGACTGCACCACTTTTTCCAGCATGCCGCGCACCGCGCGCGCGGTCGCGACGGAGAACACGCGCTTGCCTGCGGGCGCTGCTTCCTGACGGTAGAACGTCACCGGCAACAATTCGCCGTCGTTGGCGAAGATGGTGTAGGCGCGCGCCAGTTGCAGCAGGTTGACGGAGATGCCGTTGCCGTAGGAAATCGTAGCCTGGTCGATCGGCACCCACTTGCGATGGTCGCGCAACACGCCCGCCGTTTCGCCGGGGAAACCGCTGTTGGTCGGCATGCCGAAACCCGCGTCGTGCAGATTGTTCCAGAATGTTTCCGGCGACATCGACAGCGCCATTTTCGCCGCGCCCACATTGCTGGACACCTGCAACACCTGCGCCACCGACAGACGCGGCTCAGGGTGCGTGTCGTGAATCTTGCGACCGCCGACGGTCAGCACGCCGTCGCCCGTGTCGATCACCGAAGCCGGTTTGACCTTGCCCGCGTCCAGCGCCGCCGCCACGGTAAACGTCTTCATCGTCGAGCCGGGTTCAAACGCATCTGTCACGGCGCGATTGCGCAACGCTTGCGGCTGCGGCTTGGCGCGATTGTTGGGGTTGTAGCTGGGCCAGTTGGCGAGCGCCAGCACTTCGCCGGTCTTGGCGTCCAGCACGACAATCGCGCCGGACTTGGCGCGATACTGCTCGACCACCTGCTTGATCTCGCGGAACGCGAGGTATTGCACCTTGCTGTCCAGGCTCAACGCAAGATCGTTGCCCGGTTTCGGCGCGCGCAAACTCGCCACGTCCTCGACGATGCGCCCGCGCCTGTCCTTGATGACGCGCTGACTGCCGGCCTGACCGCCGAGCACGCTCTGCATCGCCAGTTCCAGACCTTCCTGACCGTTGTCGTCCACATCAGTGAAGCCCAGCAACTGCGCGGTCATTTCTCCCGCCGGATAGTAGCGGCGATACTCGCGGCGCAATGACACGCCGGGCGCTTCCATCTGCATCACCTTCTCCGCCTGCTCGGGCGGCAACTGGCGCTTGAGATAAACGAAATCGCGCGACGCGCCGGACAGTTTTTTCTGGATGTCCCCGGCTTTCATGTCGAGCGCGCGCGCAAGCTGGTTGATTTGTTCCTTTGTCATGTCCGCGTCCTGCGGGCTGGCCCAGACGGATTCAACCGGCGTGCTGACCGCCAACGGCTCGCCATAGCGATCAGTAATCATGCCGCGATGCGCGACGATATTGACGACGCGACCGTAGCGCGCGTCGCCTTCGCGCTGCAAAAAAGTATCGTGTATGCCCTGCAGATAAACCGCGCGACCAACCAGCACGCACAATCCCAGCAGCAACAAGGCCGACAGCGCCTGAGCGCGCAAGGGCGGCAGCGCCGCCACTCCGGCCGTTTTGACGGCGGCGGAATGGTTCATGGCTGCGTCGCGCCCCCTGCCGCGCCATCGGGTTCAACGAAGCGGATCTGATCCGGTTTGGGGAGTTGCATCTGCAATTTTGAAGCGGCGATTTTTCCCACGCGCGCCGGTGTGGCCCACGTGCTTTGCTCAAGCTGCAACTGTCCCCACTCCACTTCCATCTGTTGCGCCCTGTCCTTTTCCTGCTGCAATTCGATAAACAACTTGCGCGCCTTGTGCTGCAAAGTTACCACGCTCAGCGCACAACCCACCGCAATCAACAACAGCAACAGTTGCAGCCTATGCACGCTGACGCTCCGCCACGCGCATCACCGCGCTGCGCGCGCGCGGATTGGCTGCCACCTCTGCCGCCGTGGCGCGCACCGCGCGCCCGATCAAATGCAATCTGCCGCGCGGCATCTCCGCCGCGCGCACCGGCAAACCGCGCGGCAACGCCGGACCGCGGGCTTCGTCGCGCATGAAGCGCTTCACCATGCGGTCTTCAAGCGAATGGAAGCTGATCACCACCATTCGCCCCTGCGGATTCAGACTGTCCGCGCACACGGGGAGAACCTGCGCAAGCTCCTCCAGTTCGCGGTTAAGATGAATCCGTACAGCTTGAAAGGTGCGCGTCGCCGGATGCTGACCCGGTTCGCGCGTGCGCACCGCCTGGGCGACGACTTCGCCGAGCCTGCGTGTGGTGTCGATTGGCTGCTCCGCACGCGCAGCAACAATCGCCCGCGCAATCTGTTTAGCAAACCGTTCCTCGCCATACTCACGTATCACCTCCTCAAGCAGTTTTTCATCCGCCGACGCCAGCCAGTCCGCCGCCGTCATTCCCCTGCTGGTGTCCATGCGCATGTCCAGCGGCGCATCGAAACGAAAACTGAAACCGCGCTGCGCGTCATCCAGTTGCGGCGACGACACGCCGAGGTCGAGCAGGATGCCGTCCACCTTCTGCACGCCCTGCTGCGCCAGCACCGCCGCCAACTGCGCGAAGCCGCTGTGCGCGATGTGAAAGCGCGCATCCGTCATCGC
>JAITMU010000217.1 GCA_031277195.1 Gallionellaceae bacterium
CCGATGCTGCCCAACCCGCCTTCGCCGGAAGCGCCGGTGATTGATCTGCGGCAGCCTGCGGCGGTAACGCAACCGTAAAGTCAAAATCATTCACCACAGAGACACAGAGACACGGAGAAAAACCTAAAATCTTTCTTTTCGAGAAAAGGTTTTGCCTTTCTCCGTGTCTCTGTGTCTCTGTGGTGAAAGGTTTTTGATCTTCAACTTTGATATGACACCATGACTCAAGCCATTCCAGATCGCCAGGCCGCCCGTCGCATTCCTTATCCGTTCGCCAAAGCCAACGGCGTACTGATTGCGCGCCTCGACGCCGGTTCCGCCGACGTGCAGGTGCGTGCCGACGCCAGGGCGGAAGCGCTGGCCGAAGTGCGGCGCGTGCTGGGTGTGCCGCTGTCCGCCAGCGTGTTGTCGCCGGAGGCGTTCGATCACGCGCTGGCGGCGGCTTACGCGCAGGAGGGCGCGGCGGCGATGGTCGGCGATGTCGAGCAGGACATGGACTTGTCGCAACTGATCCACGATCTGCCGCGCGCCGAAGACCTGCTCGACGCCGAAAATGACGCGCCGGTAATCCGCATGATTAACGCGCTGCTCACGCAAGCCGTGCGCGAACAAGCCTCCGACATTCACATCGAGCCGTTCGAGACGCGCTCGGTGGTGCGCTTCCGCGTCGATGGCACATTGAAGGATGTTGTCGAGCCGCACCGCGCGCTGCATGCGGCGATGGTGTCGCGCATCAAGATCATGGCCGATCTCGACATCGCAGAAAAACGCCTGCCGCAGGATGGCCGCATCACGCTGCGCATCGCCGGTCGTCCGGTGGATGTGCGCGTCTCCACCTTGCCGACCGGCCACGGCGAACGCGCGGTGCTGCGTCTGCTGGATAAAGACGCGGGGCGATTGGAATTGTCACGCCTCGGCATGGACGCAACGACGCTGGCGGCGATGGACGAACTGGTGCGCCAGCCGCACGGCATCGTGCTGGTGACAGGTCCCACCGGCTCCGGCAAAACCACCACGCTGTACGCCGCGTTGTCGCGCATCGACGCCGATGTGACCAACATCATGACGGTGGAAGACCCGATCGAATACGACATCGACGGCATCGGCCAGACGCAAGTCAATTCGCGCATCGACATGAGCTTCGCCCTCGCACTGCGCGCCATCCTGCGGCAAGACCCGGACGTGATCATGATTGGCGAAATCCGCGATCTGGAAACCGCGCAAATCGCCGTGCAAGCCAGTCTCACCGGCCACCTCGTGCTGGCGACGCTGCACACCAACGACACCGCCAGCGCCGTCACGCGCCTCACCGACATGGGCGTGGAACCGTTCCTGCTGTCCTCCAGTTTGATCGGCGTGCTGGCGCAACGGCTGGTGCGCTGCCTGTGCACCGAATGCCGCGAAGCCTACACCCCCGATGCCGCCGAACTCGCGCAACTGGCAGGCCAGCGCCCGCAAATGCTGTATCGCCCCAAAGGCTGCGAAGCCTGCGGTCACAGCGGTTACAAAAAGCGCACCGGCATTTACGAATTGATGCGGGTTGACGAAGAAATGATTCGACTGATCCACAGCCACGCGCCCGAACAAGCCTTGCGCGACCACGCCGAGCGGGGCGGAATGCACAGCCTGCGGCAGGATGGATTACGGCTGGTGGTGAGCGGCGTGACCTCGCTGGAAGAATTGCTGCGGGTGACGCGGGATTGATTTTTCCTCGCCCCTCACCCTACCCTCTCCCCATAAATGGGGAGAGGGGAAAAAAACGATGCGGGAGAAAAAACATTCCCTCTCCCCATTTATGGGGAGAGGGTAGGGTGAGGGGGCGGGTTAGGGTGAGGGGGAACACCCACGCGGCACGCATCCCAACACCGCCTGACTCCTAATTTTTCCACGCCACCTCCACGCACCTCGTCATTCCCGCATGTTTTTGGCGGGAATCCAGTGGCTCATCGCCCTACTCCTCCGTCATTCCTTTCTCTCGTCATTCCAGCGCAAGCTGGAATCCAGCGCATTTATCCAAACATTCCGGCGTAGCCGGACAACAAGGTTTTGTCCGCTGCGCGGATTGTTATTTCCGCTGGAATGACGAGTAGGGCGGGGCTTGCCCCGCGCTGTGAGCATTGCAACGTCCGCACCGCGCGGGGCAAGTCCCGCCCTACGTCAATCTTCAAGTAACGCAGGCTGGGATGAACAACGTGAACCCCAACACCAACATAGGTCGGTGAACGTGTTGGAGTTCATTACATTCACTCCAACCTACATTAACCCCACCCTCGTCATTCCCGCCAAAACCATGCGGGAATGATGGGGTTTGTAGGGCGGGGCTTGCCCCGCGCTGCTCGTTATCACGAACCTTACAAAATCCATCCAAATAGAAATAAGTTGACATTTTAAGACTTACAATGTATCAAGCGACCTATGAGTTATCAGATTAATAAACTTTTTATGTAATAAACAACTTTATTACCATATTAAAAAGTATGTATTTTTTGTTATTTATCATGTGGTTGTGATACTTTTATGATTTGCAAACCAGATAAAGCTGGTATAATGGTTTGCACGGCACGGCACGGCACGGCACGGCACGGCACGGCACGGCACGGCACGGCACGCTAATTCTGCGTCCTCGTT
>JAITMU010000033.1 GCA_031277195.1 Gallionellaceae bacterium
GACGGGAATCAAAAGGTTGCGATGTGTTTTGCTTTCTGTGCTAACCCTTCTGTCAAATACAAAAAAATTGTGGGACAGCAGTGGGGCTTGCCCCGTGCGGTACGCATTTCCAACATCCCACCGCGCGGGGCAAGCCCCGCCCTACGGCTCTTTAGTTTGAGGCGTAGGCTGGCGATGAGCGCAGCGAATCCCAGCCTACGAATGCGCAGGGATAACGGCAGCCAAAAAAACAGCCGCCATGCGGCGGCTGAAGGGAGCAGGCGAACTTGGGGATCG
Source organism: Gallionellaceae bacterium (assembly GCA_031277195.1). Taxonomy (GTDB): domain Bacteria; phylum Pseudomonadota; class Gammaproteobacteria; order Burkholderiales; family Gallionellaceae; genus JAITMU01. Next base: position 277 of record JAITMU010000033.1, read on the forward strand.
CCCTGGAGAAACTCAGAACACCCAGCGGAATCCCAGCGTGGCGTATTTGCGGTTTGTGCGGGTGCTGATGCTGTGGTCGTTGCTTCTGTCCACGCCCAATTCGGCTTCCAGACTGAGCGCTTCCCACGCTTGATAGGCGAGTTTCAACGATGGTTGGTATTGCGTCAGCGTGCCGCCGCCGGGGTTGCCGTTCAACACGCGCAGGCCACTGTCCAGCGTCCATTTCTCTTTCACCACGACGTGATTGGTGACGTACAGGCCGGTGGTGTTCGTGGCTTGGTCGCGGGTCAGGCCGAACAGGGTGATGTCGCCGGCGAAGATCACGCTGTTGCCGATCAACTGGGCGGTCAGATTCCATGACGTGCTGTTGGCGGGCGTGGCGGCGAGGATGCCTTCCAGCGCGGTCGCGCCGCTGGCGGGCATGCCGGAATCGCGGGTCATGCCGATGTCCGCGCTCACCTGCCATTTTTCGCTGACGGGATAGGTGAAACCGGCTTGCACCAGATCGGTGGTCAGCGTGCGCGCTTCGGCGAGTTGGCGCACATAATCTTTCGAGGTGGCGCTCGCCAGCGCGGACAACGATGTCGTGGACGAGCCAATCAGCGCGTTCGAGGTGCTGATGTTTTTGCGGTGATCGAGCAGGACGTGATAGATGGTGCCGGTGGGCGACGTCATCGACGCTTGCAGCAGCACCGTGTTCAGCGCGGCATAGGACGTGTCGTAATCCACCAGCAGATAAGCGACGCGGTTCAAATCAAAATAGCGGATTTCCGTGCCGACGGCCTGACGATCCGACAGGCCGCCAGCGGTCTGGTTGATGAGGTAAACACTGCCGCTCCACGGGCTGCCCGCGCCGCCTGCGACGCCCAGTTTCGCACCTGCGAATACGGGCTTCTCGTCCTGCACGACATCGGCCAGCCGCCCCGCCGCCACACCCGCCTGCCAGTCCGGCTTGAATCCGTAGCTGGCGGTGATGCCGTCGAAACGACCCATGATGCCGTCGCTGACGGGCGACTGTCGACCGATGCGCGCCGTGTAATTCGCCGCCATGTTTCTGACATCCACATAGGCGGAACTGATCTTGCTGTCGTTGCTCTGACCCGCCAGATAATTCTGCGTGTGCGAACCGCGAAACACCAAACGATTGTCGTATGTCTCGCCGCGATAGCGCGCGGAAAAATCCACCGCGGTGAGCTGCGAGGAAAGGTCTTTGGCGCTGACCGAGCCGGTGGGCGAGCTGATGTCCGAGGCGGAATAGTTGTAGTAGGAGGACACGCCGCCGAACACCTGCGTCTCGGCGGCGCGTTTTTCACCCGCGCCTTCCAGCGTTTCGATCACCGCCGGACGAATGGACACTTTCGCCAGCCGCTCCTTCACGCGCGCCGCGCCCGCGCCGTCGGGATACAGTTGCAAATAGGTTTCGTATTCCAGCTTCGCTTTGAACCGTTGTCCGGCGCGTTCACGCGCCACGCCTATCCATTCCTGCGCGTCCTGCGTGTAGCGGTTGGGCGGCAACGACAGCAGTTTGTTGAACGCGCCAACGGCGGCGGGATAGTCGCCGGAAACCAGTCCGTCGCGTCCGGCGATCATCAATTCACGCGCCCGCTTTTCGTCTGCGGAAGCGGCAGATTCTTCGGCAGCGCTCACCGCCGGAATCTCCGGCACGTCGCGCGCGCCGCCGATGCCGCTCTCGCCGCCGACTGGCGCGGTCTTGCGCACGGCGATGTGGAAGCTGCGAAAATCCTTGCCCGGCAGCACGGTGTATTCGGCCTCGCTGCTGAACACAATCGCCAGATCGTTCTGGTTGTTGTCCTGCTTGCTGCGGATGACGAAGGACGGCGTTTGTTCGGACGGCGGCGAGTTGCGCATTTCGTTGGCCTCGAACAGATCGCCCGGCGATGCGCCCGGCAGAAGCTGGTAATAAATGTCCAGCGTGCGTCCCTGCGTCGTCGGCGTGTGGCGCAGGTAATGCACCTGCGTGGTCATGTTGATCGTATAGATGACGACATCGCCGCCATCCCTCACGCTGATGCTGTCGATCAGTTGCGCGGACGCGCTGAGCGGAAAGCCCAGCGCCGACGCCAGCGCAAACGTGATGCCGATTCGGCGAAAAATTTTTTCGCGCGATGTTTTTTTCACCTTCATTACCCTCTCCCTTTAATTGAAATTCGCCTGTCGCCAGACAAGCGGCTCCGCCCGCTCAAGCGATGCGGAGCCTGGTTTTCATCAATCCCACTTCTGGTAGGCGCTCCCCTTCTTGCCCAGCGGCTTGTGGCAGGAGGAGGACGAACAGTCTTTGGAAGTGGATGCGCCGTTGTGGCTCTTTTTGTCCATGCGCCCCAGATACGGCGCGCCCTTGAGGTGACAGGTCACACAGTAGTTGGGCGCGCCGCCTTGCGCGCCGTTGTGGTTCATCTTTTCAGACGACCAGGACGACGTGCTGATGTGGCAGGTGTTGCAATCCAGGCCGCCCACAATCGTTGTCGGGATGTGATTGGACGGCTTGCCCTTCGCCGTGCCGCCGTTGTGACAGTTGCCGCAACCCACCGTGGAACCCGTGTGCGTGAACGTCACCGACAGGAAGCTGGTCGTGCTCTTGTGGCAGCTTTCGCAAGCGGCGGTGGTGACGGGGTGATTGGCGGATTTGCCGGTCGCCGTCACGCCGTTGTGACACGACGCGCAGTTGTTCGTGATGCCTGAGTGACTGAAGGTCGCGCCGAGGAAGCTGGCCGTGCTCTTGTGGCAGCTTTCGCAAGCCGCCGTGGTGGCAACGTGCTTGGCGTTCTTGCCGATGGCCGCCACGCCGTTGTGACAGGACGCGCAATTCGTCGTAATGCCCGCATGACTGAACGTGGCCGCCGCAAAACTCACCGTGCTGTTGTGGCAGGCTTCGCACGCCGCCGAGGTGGTCACATGCTTGGAATTTTTGCCGGTCGCCGTCACGCCGTTATGACACGAGGCGCAGTTGTTCGTGATGCCCGCGTGGCTGAAAGTCGCGCCAGCAAAGCTGGTCGTGCTTTTGTGGCAAGTCTCGCACGCCGCCGTGGTGGTGACGTGCTTGGCATTCTTGCCGGTCGCCGACGTGCCGTTGTGACACGACGCGCAGTTGTTCGTGATGCCGGTGTGACTGAACGTAGCGCCGCTGAAACTGGACGTGCTCTTGTGGCAGGTTTCGCAGGCGTCCGTGGTGGTGATGTGCTTGGCATTTTTGCCGAGCGCTGACACGCCGTTGTGACACGACGCGCAGTTTTTCCCGATGCCGGTGTGCGCGAAAATCGCGCCGTCAAAACTGGTCGTACCGCGATGGCAGGTTTCGCAGGCGTCCGTGGTGGCGACGTGCTTGGCATTTTTGCCGCTCGCCGTCACGCCGTTATGGCAGGACGCGCAATTATTCACGATGCCCGCATGATCAAAGCGCGCGCCGGAAAAACTGACCGTGCCTCGGTGGCAGGTTTCGCAGGCCGCGCTGGTGGTAACGTGATTCGCCGTTTTGCCGATCGCCGTCACACCGTTGTGACAACCCGCGCACGCGCCGGAAACGCCCGCGTGACTGAACACCGCACCGGCAAAACTCACGCTACTGGTGTGACAAGCGTCGCACGCGGCAGCAGTCTGCACATGGCTGGCCGGTTTGGGCGTCGCAGTAATGCGCGCGCCCGCAGTGTGACAACCAGCGCAATTCCTCGGCGTGCCCTTGAAGATGCCCTTGGGGTGACAGGTTTCGCAAGTCTGCGTGGCATGCACGCCGGACAGCGTGAAACCAGTCATCACGTGATTAAAAGATTTCGACGCCCCGCCATCCGCCGCCTGCGCGGACGACGGCAACGCAGCCGCCAGCAGCAGGACGATGATGATGGCAAACAGACCCAAGCCTGCCGTCATGCCGGTTTCAATCTGCGTCATTTTGATGTTCATGGTGTTGCTCCCTGATGTGAATTCCTGTTGCGCTGTTTTTTGAACGGGTTTTTGAGCTATACGGATACCCATCCCCACCCTAACCCTCCCCTTGAAGGGGAGGGAATTTGCCCTCTCCTTCCGCATCCATCCCCTCCCCTTCAAGGGGAGGGTTAGGGTGGGGATGGGTTACGCCCCGCTCATTTCTCCAGCTTCAAAACCCAATCAATGATTTCCTCAATCTGCGCCTGCTTGACCTCGGACGGAACGTCATGCCCCAGACTGACGCGCGGCGTTTTTTCGTTGGCGATCATCGGATACTTGCCCCAGCTGCCTTTGCCGCCCCTGGTGATCCTGTCGATCAGAAATTCGCGCGGCGCTTTGTTTTCGGCGACTTCCTGCAAAGTTTTTCCGGAGTATGTTGTTTTCAGCTTGCCGTTGTAGAAGCGGGACACATCGCGCCAGCTAGGACCAATGGCCTCGCCTTCATCCTTGTCAACCTTGTGGCAACCCTGGCAATAGAAGCCCGCCTTCTTCACCATATTCGGCATCTTGGTGGTCTCTGCGCTCGCGCTGGCGGCAGTCATCAAACCCGCCGCAACCATCGCGGCCACAATAAAAAATTTCATGTTCTTCTCCTTTGCGTTTCATGCGTTGAACAACCGGATACCCATAGGCACGCATAGTGCAAAGCCAAAATTAACCGCTATTTAACAGTTGCTTAAATGGAGATTAAGAGCATGTAGGGCGGGGCTTGCCCCGCGCGGTGCGCTACCCCGTCATTCCAGCGAAAGCTGGAATCCAGTGCATTTATCAAAATGCTCCGGAGTAGCCGGACAACAGGGTTTTGTCCGCTGCGCGGATTATTATTTCCGCTGGATTCCAGCGTTCGCTGGAATGACGAGGTGGGGAACATGTAGGGCGAAGCGAGGGGTCGGGTTAGGGTGAGGGGAAAGCATTCCCCCTCACCTGAACACGCGCCCGCCCACCTTGATGCGTTTCCATGACGACGCTTCGTGGCAGCTTTCGCATTGGCGTCCGAAGCCGCCGCCGTGCGGGTCGTTTGAGGCGTGGCAATCGCCGCAGATGCCGGATGCGACAACTTTGCCGTTCATCGGCAGACGATGGCATTTGTCGCAGCTCAGGTCTTTGTGTCCGGCTTCCAGACGGAAGCGGGTTTTGTCGTGATCGAAGTCCCACACTTTCCAGTCGCGCGTGTTGTGGCAGGTTTCGCATTCCATCCCCAACCGGCGTTTGTGCGTGTCCTCTTTCTGATGGCACGCCCAGCAAGTGCGTCCGGCGTCCTTGAACGTCACGCTGGCATGACACCGCTTGCATTCCGTTTGCACATGCCGCCCCGTCAGCGGAAAGCGCGATGTCGCATGATCGAATTTCGCTTTGTTCCAGGCGGTTTCGTTGTGGCACGATTCGCACTTTTTATCTTGCTGGCCTTTATGCTTGTCGTCTTTTTCGTGGCAGGCATAGCAATCGCTCGACACCTTGTCTTTATACAAAGTGTCTTTGTGGCAGGCCGCGCATTTCGCGTCGCGGTGTTTGCCCAGCAGGCGGTACTTCGTATCCTTGTCGTGATCGAAGCCGATGTCTTTCCATTTTTGCTCGGTGTGACAGCTCTCGCACTTCGCGCCGAATTTTCCCTTGTGCGTCCGCTCATCGTCTTTCTTGTGACAGGACAAACACGCAGTCTGCAATTTTTCCTTGTACAACTCGCCCGTGTGACACGCCGCGCATTTCGCAATGCGATGTCCGCCGCGCAAGGCGTAGCGTGTCTTGTCGTGATTGAACAGGATTTCCTTCCAGTTGCGATCCGTGTGGCAGGTTTCGCACTTCTGGCCGAAGCGTTTGCGGTGCGTTCGCTCGTCATCCTTCTGGTGACACGCGCTGCATGACGTCGGCGTATTTTTGTATTGCCCGTTGAGGTGGCAGGCGGCACATTTCACGTCCACATGCTTGCCGGTCAGCGGATAACGGGTTTTGTCGTGATCGAAGCCGGTTTTTTTCCAGTCGGAATCCAGATGACAACTGGCGCAGTCGTTGCCCAACCCGCCTTTGTGCTTGTCGTCTTTCTGGTGGCAACTGATGCAGGCGGAAGGCGCTTCCCGATATTTCTTTTCTGCTGGATGACAGGCCTTGCAGCTCGCTTTTTCGCCGAGATGTCCGCCCTTCAACTGAAACTCCGTTTGCGCGTGATCGAATTTTTCCGCGTCGAAAATCACGATGCGGGCATTGCGCCCTTTGTGATCGGTGTGGCACGTCTTGCATTCCTGGCTGGTCTGGATGCGACCGTGGTAGCCGCGACGCTCGCGCATGTCCTGCCCCGCTTCCTTGTGGCAATCGCCGCATAAGGACGACTGCGCCGCCTTGTCGAATTTCTTGTGACAGCGGGCGCACTCGCTCTCAATCTTCGCGTGTCCCTGTATCACCTTGCCCGGCGACAAAACTGTCATCACCGATTCAGCGCGGGCTTGCGTCACGCAAACGGACAGCGCCGCCAGCAGCAATATTTTGAAAAACGGATGTGTCA
>JAITMU010000089.1 GCA_031277195.1 Gallionellaceae bacterium
CGCGAACACCCGCACGCTCACACCGACCGGCCCGATGTAACCGCCACGACAGCCGACGTGCTGCTGAATTTCTTCTTCCGTCGCCAGACGGAACGCGCCCAACACCTTGGCTGCCTTGACTTCGTTAAGCTGATGATCGCCGCGCAACAACAGCAATGCGAAACGCCCCTCCTCGTCCACCACCGCGATGGATTTCAATACCTGTTGCGGCGGCGCGTCGAAAAACGCGGCGACTTCCTCGATGGATCGCTGCCCCGGCGTCGCCACTTTGTGCAACGGTGCGCTCGCCGCGCCGCGCGGCGCTTTGGGCGCGACCGCTTCAGCCAGTTCGACATTCGCCGCGTAATCCGAATCAGGACAAAACGCCAGCGCATCTTCGCCGGAATCCGCCAGCACATGAAATTCGTGCGAGCCGGAGCCGCCGATTGCGCCGGTGTCCGCCGCCACCGCGCGGAAACGCAGCCCCAGTCGCGTGAAAATGCGGCTGTAGGTGTCGCGCATCACGCCGTAGGTCTGTTCCAGACTGTCGAAACTGGCGTGGAAAGAGTACGCATCCTTCATCACGAATTCCCGCGCGCGCATCACGCCGAAACGCGGGCGCACCTCGTCGCGGAACTTGGTTTGAATCTGGTAAAAATTGATCGGCAACTGGCGATAGCTTTTGATCTCGCGCCGCGCGATGTCGGTGATGACTTCTTCGTGCGTGGGGCCGAAACAAAATTCGCCGTCGTTGCGGTCGCGCATCTTCAACATCTGCGGGCCGAACACGTCCCACCTTCCGCTCTCACGCCACAATTCCGCAGGCTGCACCGCTGGCATCAGCAACTCCACGCCGCCGCCGCGATTCATCTCCTCACGCACCACGTTTTCCACCCGACGCAACACGCGCAGGCCGAGTGGCATCCAGGTGTAAAGGCCACGCGCCAGTTGCTTGATGTAGCCTGCGCGCAGCATCAGACGATGGCTGACCAGCTCGGCTTCGGCGGGGGCTTCTTTCAGGGTGGAGAGAAAAAATCGGGAGACGCGCATGGTGCTTTAGGCTTGGGTAACTATGAAGGAGCGTAATCCTAGCAGGTTATGGCACACGGGGGACACCCATCCAACCGCCTGCCTGTCTTTCATTACTCACAAAAATATGAAAAAATCCACCTCATTACGAATTGATTAAACAGGTGGCGAAATGATAGACCGTGACGGGTACCGTCCCAATGTCGGCATCATTCTCACTAACGCCAGAAATCAGGTGTTCTGGGGCAAGCGCATCAAGCAGGATTCCTGGCAATTTCCGCAGGGCGGCATCCAGCATGGTGAAACGCCTGAGCAGGCGATGTATCGTGAGTTGCATGAAGAAGTGGGATTACAGCCGTGCCATGTGCACATCCTTGGGCGTACGCGGGAATGGCTGCGCTACGAAGTGCCGCAAACCTGGACGCGGCGCGACTGTCGCAGCAACTACAAGGGACAGAAGCAGATCTGGTTTTTGCTGCGGCTGGATGGTCGCGATTGCGATGTGAACTTGCGCGTCAGCGGGCATCCTGAATTTGACGCCTGGCGCTGGAATGAATACTGGATCGAACTGGATACCGTGATCGAGTTCAAGCGCGGCGTTTACGAATCAGCGTTGAATGAGCTTGCGCGGTTTTTGCCCGCAGTGCGTCAGGACTTCCGGCGCGACGGGCGGTTGCGGCACGTTGCCGTGTAAATTGGGATGACGTCAATGCCGTCCGGTGCTGCCGAAGCCCCCGCTTCCCCGCTGGCTCATCGGAAATTCTTCCACAACGTTGAACTCCGCCTGTATCACCGGCACGATCACGAGTTGCGCCATGCGCTCCAGCGGCATCAGCACGAAGGGATGATGACCGCGATTCCACAGCGAGACGAAAATCTGCCCCTGATAATCTGAATCAATCAGGCCGACCAGATTGCCCAGCACGATGCCGTGCTTGTGCCCCAATCCTGAACGCGGCAGGATCATCGCCGCCATGCCCGGATCGGAAAGGTGAATCGCAATCCCGCTCGGAATCAGTTCGCACTGCCCCGGCTGTATGGTCATGCTGTCCGCGATGCAGGCGCGCAAATCAATCCCCGCCGAACCCGGCGTGGCGTAGGCCGGAGATTGTTCATGCAAACGCGAGTCCAGCAATTTCACTTCCACCGTTTTTTTCATTTGTCGTTTCGTCCCTGAAAATAAAGTCGAGCCACATGTTGCATCAGGCCGCGCGCCAGCGTCAGCTTGTCGGCGCGCGGCAGCAGATGCTCGCCGTCGTCGTCCAGCAACAGCAATTCATTATCGTCGCTGCCAATGGCGTCTTGCGCCAGATTGGCGGCGATCAGTTGCAGATTTTTTTCGCGGCGTTTGGCCGCGGCATATTCGCGCAGGTTTTCGCTTTCTGCCGCGAAACCAACACAAAATGGCGGCTGCGGACGCGCAGCGACGCGCGCGAGGATGTCAGGCGTGGGCTGCAATTCCAGCGTCAGCGCGGCCTCGCTCTTTTTGATTTTCTGTTCCTGCGGCTGTGCCGGACGATAATCCGCCACCGCCGCCACGCCGATGAAAATGTCCGCGTCCGCCACGCGCTGCTCGACGGCGTTCAGCATCTCTCCGGCGCTCACCACATCGACCACCTGCACGCCCGCCGGTTTTGCCAGCGCTGTCGAACCGGAAATCAGTGTGACCTCCGCGCCCAATTCGCGCGCCGCTCGCGCCACCGCGTAACCCATCTTGCCGGAACTGCGATTGGTCAGGCCGCGCACGGCGTCGATTGCTTCATAAGTCGGCCCCGCCGTGACCATGACGCGCACGCCCGCCAGCACTCCTGAACCCAGCGCCGCCAGAATTTCGCGCACCAGGTCTTCCGGTTCCAGCATCCGCCCCATGCCTTCCTCGCCACACGCCAATTCGCCGCTGACAGGCCCCAGCACGATGACGCCATCGCGCCGCAACTGCTCGACATTGCGCTGCGTTGCCGCGCTCGCCCACATTTGCCGATTCATCGCAGGCGCTACGATCAACGGGCAATCGCGCGCAAGACACAAAGTGGACAACAGATCGCCCGCCAGCCCCGTCGCCAGCTTGGCGATGAAATCCGCCGTGGCAGGCGCCACCACAATGGCATCCGCAGCGCGTCCGGCGTCGATGTGCGCCATGCCGCCGTTGGCGTCGTTCCATTGATCGAGCAACACCGGACGTCCGGTTAACGCCTGCAACGTCGCGGGCGCGATGAAATGACACGCCGCCTCCGTCATCGCCGCGCGCACTTCGACGCCCTGCTTGCTCAACAGCCGCGCCAGTTCCGCCGCCTTGTAAGCCGCAATGCCACCGGTGATGCCGAGCAGGATGTGTTTGGGGAAAGTCGTTTTCATAATGTCGCGTATCTTAAAGTGTTTTGCACATAACCCCAAACTCCGCCGTCATTCGGTAGTGTCTCAATTTGAAATTTTCGATCTGTTCCGTCTTGATCCCCGTCATTCCAGCGCAAGCTGGAATCCAGTTGAAAATAAATAACCCGCGCAGCGGACAAAACCTTATTGTCCGGCTACGCCGGAATTGTTTAACAAACTGGATTCCAGCTTGCGCTGGAATGACGGGGAAGG
>JAITMU010000164.1 GCA_031277195.1 Gallionellaceae bacterium
TTCAACACGTCCTGATGAATCGCGTCGCAGCGGTCGAGAATGGGCTGATACGTCGCGCCGCTGAAAATCCGCCGCAACGCTGCGCGCACCTCGGTTTTCCAGGAGGCGCGCAGGGTGTGGGTTTGCAGGGCTTGGAAGACGGAGTCTGTGGGGCGGGGGTTGTCATCCTCGCTTGATGAAACATCAACCGCGCGGGGCAAGCCCTCAGCAGCGCGGGGCAAGCCCCGCCCTACGGGTTCATCTAACCCAGCCAGCATTCCCCTCCATCGCTCCGCCACTTCCGCCAGCAATTCGCGCGTCTGCTCCACGCGGTTGCCCAGCAGTTCGTCGCGGCTTAACGGTTCGCCGTCCTGAAAATGCAGCGGCAGTTCGCCGTCGAAAAATTCCGTCAGCGCGGCGAGCAGTTTCAGTTTGTTTTGCAGCGACAACTCGATGTTGATGCGCTCGATGCCGTCGCAATAATCGCCCATGCGCGGCAGCGGGATGACGACATCTTCGTTGACCTTGAAAGCGTTGGTGTGGCGCGCGATGGCGGCGGTGCGCGCGCGATCCAGCCAGAATTTTTTGCGCGCTTCGGCGGACACGGCGATGAAACCCTCGCCCTGGCGCAGGTTCGCCATGCGCACGATTTCAGACGCGGCGCGCGCAACGGCATCCTCGTCATCGCCCGCCACGTCGGCGAGCAAAATCATTTTCGGACGCGCGCCGCGTCGCGATTTGGTGGCGTAACCCACCGCCTTCAGATAACGCTCGTCGAGATGCTCCAGCCCCGCCAGCAACGCGCCCGACGCGCCGCCCTTGAAGTATTCGGTGATCTCCACGATGGCGGGCACGGCCTCGCGCACCTGACCGAAAAATTCCAGACAGACGGTGCGGAGGTGGCGATGCTCGCGGTGCAGGATGAAACGCGCCGAGGTGATGATGCCGTCGCAGCCTTCCTTCTGAATGCCGGGCAGGCCGGACAGGAATTTGTCGGTGACATCCTTGCCCAGCCCCGCCTTGCGGAATTTGCGCCCCGGAATTTCCAGGGTTTCCACTTCGCCGCGCGGCGTGTGGCCGTCGATTTCAAAACGGCGGACGAGAAAACGCGCCGTCTCCACATCGTGAATCTTGCCGAGGTTGTGATCGAGACGCTCCACGGTCAGCCACAGCCCTTCCGGCGTGACCATTTTCCACGACACCAGATTGTCCAGCGCCGTGCCCCACAGCACCGCCTTCTTGCCGCCCGCGTTCATCGCCACGTTGCCGCCGATGCAGCAGGCATCGGCGGAAGTCGGATCGACCGCGAACACCTGCCCCGCCGCTTCCGCCGCTTCCATCACGCGGCGCGTCACCACGCCCGCGCCGCAATGAATTGTCGCGACGGGTTCGGCGACGCCCGACAGCGGCAGCATTTCCACCGCCGACAGTGTATCGAGCTTTTCCGTGTTGATGACGGCGGAGAGCTTGTCCAGCGGCACCGCGCCGCCGGTGTAACCCGTGCCGCCGCCGCGCGGAATCAGCGTAAGGCCGAGCGCAATGCAGGTGCGAACCAGCGGCGCGACTTCTTCTTCGGTGTCCGGCGTCAGCACCACGAAAGGATATTCCACGCGCCAGTCGGTCGCGTCGGTGACGTGCGAAACGCGCGCCAGCCCGTCGAACTGGATGTTGTCGCGCCGCGTGTGACGGCACAGCGCGCGCAACGCCTTGCGGCGCAGACTCAGCGTCTGCTCGAATTCGGCGGAAAAAACATTGACCGCGCGATGCGCCAATTCCAGCAGACGCTTCACGTCCAGATTTTCCTGACGACGCTCCTCAATGGCATGCAGCCGATGCCGCAACGCCGTCACCAGCGCGCCGCGCCGCTGCCCGTTGTCCAGCAGATCGTCCTGCAAATACGGATTGCGCTGCACCACCCAGATGTCGCCCAGTACCTCATACAACATCCGCGCCGACCGACCAGTGCGCCGCTCACTGCGCAAACGCCCAATGATCTCCCACGCCTCATCGCCGAGAATGCGGATGACGATTTCGCGGTCGGAAAACGACGTGTAGTTGTACGGAATTTCGCGCAGGCGGGCGGTCATGGGCGGGTGAGGCGTTGATGAAGGCGGTATTTTAGCGCATTGGAGTTGGGTTCTCGACAGTGAATGCGGGATGGGGTGGTGTCTCAATTTGAGCCGTAGCTGTCGGTTGGGGTTCGCTACGCTTACCTCAGCCTACGTTGCTCATTTTCTCCTACGAATTGAGGTTTTCAACACGACGGCGAAATGATTCAAAATCTTCCGCGCTATCGATGTCGATGGATTTTTCTTTCGGCATTTTGTAGGCCACCGTTTCCGGTGTTAAAAAACTGCGTGTTGCGGCGAGTTGTTCGGTTTTGGCAATGTAGATTGCGCCGTTGAGCACATACGCAGGCGGCAAATCCTGGCGGCGACTGGTATCGTTCGGCGGTGGTAGCAGGCCGGTGAGATGATGCTTTTCGTCCAGGGCGTACATCCAGTATGGTGATTGCTCGGCTTCGCAAACCGAGACACAACTGTCCGCCCGGCATTCCCGCATCAGGCGGAAAGCGGCGTCTATGTCGGCTCCGGTTCGCAAGGGCGAAGTGGGCTGCAACAGGATCAGGTATTCATAGCCGGGGATTGCTTCAATCGCATGTGCGACAACATCCATGGAACTGGCTTGGTCGGTTGCCAGTTCAGGAGGACGCCGGAATGGAACGTCGCAGCCCCATGTTCGCGCGGCATCCATGATTTCGTCGTTGTCAGAGGACAATATGACGCGATCCACCACGGCAGATTCCTGCGCGGCGGCAATCGTCCAGGCGATGAGCGGGCGTCCTGCGGCGGGGAGCAAGTTTTTACGGGGCAGGCCTTTGGAACCGCCACGCGCGGTAATCAACGCAAGAACCCGTCCGGCTGTGCCAATGTTGCCCATGTTCATTTTGCTGTCGTTGTTGCGACTTGTTGCGGCGAGTGGCGCAGCTTCCAGACGCCATCTGCGACCTGCCACAGATGAGGCGAGCGGAAGCGGTCGCATATTTCAAAGAGTTCTTCTCTGGTCATGCCGACATATTCCAGAAATTCTTTTTCATAGCGCGCCGGGTATTCGCCGTCGTACTGGCTGATCAAGGCAATGCCTTCTTCCTTCGTGATGTGGTGATTGCGGATTTCCTGCGCCGAATCCATCATTGCCCGCCCGACGCCGAATTTTATCCAGCGCGTGTAGTAAAAGAAGCCGTCTACTTTGTCGTCCAGGCTGTTGTACTTGGAATACGTCCCTTCGGTGCGAACCGGATTGGCCTCGAAGCCGGTGTGTTCGACAGCATAACGATAGGCATCTTGCGGCACCCATTTCTTGTAGTAGCCCAGATATTTGAATTCGATGCCCTTCTTGTGCAGAACTTCCGGATCCATTGGCAGATAACTCATGAGGTCAACGAGGGCGACGCCGTCATCCAGATAAGCGCCGATTTGTTTCCCGCCGAGAAAAACATCGCGAATGTCTTTTCCGCCAAGGTAGTCCAGAGAGAATCCTTCGCTTTCTGCCTGCTGATCTTTGCCTGCGTAGGACGACGTTTTGTGTGACACTTTTTCGCCGTATTCGCCGGGCATCTCGCCATAAAAAATCAGCGGAATGTTCAGGCGGGCGGCCATCTTGGCGACAAAAGTTTTTTGACCGAGGATGAAAGGCTGGAACGGATGCAACAGGTTGATTGTTGCGTTCCGGGTCAGCAGGCGGTGAATTTTGCCGTTCGGCGTGTACAGGTAATTGTCGAAGCCGCCCACATGTAGCCAGTTCTGGAAATTTTTCCAGCCAATATCCGTGTAAAGATGCGGCGACCAGGTGACAGTCAACGGGTTCATGCCGTATTTGTATTTGAGTAGATGAGATTGCATCGCGCTGTCCTTTCCACCGCTGCCGCCAACGATGCAGTCATAACTGCCATCGGTTTTGCGGTATTGGTCGCACAACTCGATCAATTCGCGCTCGCGTTCTTCCCAGTCAATTTCTCCGGTTTCTTTCAGCGCGTTGAAATTACACGCATGACATACCCCGTTTTCGTCGAAAGACATGGTTGTCTTTTTGGAATCCTTGCTATGCGCATACTCATTGGTTGACATGGGCTGCTGGTTCGACATGTTGCATTTCTTGCAAAATTGAACATGCCGAGGCAATCCATAAAGTACGTCAAGCTCGCTTTCGGGCTTCCCGAATCTGGCAAGATCAACGGAGGGAGACGGGCGGATTTTCAAGTGATTTCCTTTGAGATAAATTTGGCCTGTGAAGGCGCAGAGACATCAGTTTTTTGTTTTTCTCGCTTCGGCCAGATCGTAAGGCTGCCCCACATCCAGCCAAGGTTCGTGCATGGGATAAACAATCGTTCGTCCTCCTGACCGTTTGATTCGCTCAAACAAGGTCGGCATGTCGCAGTGTTGCTCATGTTCAAGCTGGTTCAGGGCTTCAGGATTGAGCACATAAATTCCCGCGTTGATGTGGCTGCGATAAATGGGTTTTTCTTCAAAATTTTCAATTTCAACGCCCTTGATCCTGACGACGCCGAACTGGTTCTGGATTTCATGTGGACGCACTGCCATGGTTGCCATTGCGTTCTGGCGAACATGGAAATCCAGGATTTCGTTGTAATGAATGTCGGTCAGCACATCTCCGTTCGTGACTAAAAAAGGCGTTTCGGGTCGGGTTGGCATGAGGCTCAAGCAACCCGCTGTGCCTAGCGGTGTGTCCTCTTTCAAATAATTGATGGTCACGCCCAGCTTGCGGCCATCGCCAAAGTATTCCTCAATCATCTCTCCCAGATAGTGCAGCGATACGAGAAAGTTGTGGAAGCCGTCCGCTCGTGCCCGTTCGATAATATGTTCAAGCATGGGTTTGCCGCCGACTTCCAGCAGCGGTTTGGGGCAGTTCTCGGTATGCGGGCGCAACCGCGTTCCTTTTCCGCCAGCCATGATTACCATCAAATTATCCAGAGGTTCCGGCGCGATCATGGAATCCCAGATATGCAATCCGATGACCTTTCCTTCTGAATCCACGATCGGCACTTGATGAATTTTATTTGCCTGCATCAGATGCAATATCAAATCCCGCGTTATTTCGGGAGGCGCAACCAGCGGGTTCCGGTGTATGACGTCATCAATGTTGCTGTCCAGCCGCAGCCCCCGCAGAAACGCTCGCCGGATGTCTCCGTCGGTGACTGTGCCGAGCAACTGACCGTTTTCGGCCACGATCAGCACGATCTGCATGGCCGATTTATCCAGGCTGTATATGGCTTGTTGGATCGTCGCGCCTTGCGGAACCAGCGTTTCGCGCCATAGTTGGTTTTCAGTATTCATGGCCATCGTCGGGAACGGGCAGATCAAAAAATGTTTTTTTCAGCAGATTATCCAGCGGATGATCGCGTAGAACTTGGGCGATCTTCCGGCTTGCGCCACCGTCGCCGTATGGATTGATCGTTTGGGCAAGTGATGCCCTGAAGGCGGGGGCATACAAATCCTGCAAGGCGTGGCGGATGCTTTCCCGGTCAGGCGCGCACTGGAGGACGCTGTCAGCGGCCAATCTGCCTTTTTGTCTGTCGCCGATGTTGATTGTGCCGATTTTCATGCTGGGCGCTTCGGCCAATCCGCTCGATGAATTGCCCACCACGCCATCGACAAACTGCATGCATGACAAATACCGGAGTTGTCCCAGCGATTGATACGCTCGCGCATGCGGATGGCTGGCGACGAAATTTTTTATCATGGCGGTCAAT
>JAITMU010000178.1 GCA_031277195.1 Gallionellaceae bacterium
ACAGTCCCAACAAGCCCAAGCAAGTGAGCTGGTTCAATGGCTGCGGCGGGCGCGTCGGCGTGGTGGTCGGGCAGACCGGCGAGCATGCGTACATCGGCATGGCGCTGCGCCACGACGAAGATGCGGACGTGGAACACATCATGGCTTACGGCGCGAAATTTCCGCTGGATGCGGCGCTGCTGTTGCCGGTATCCAGACGATATGGCGACGTGCCGCTGATGCACGAACATTCTGACGGAGATTGACGCATGTACCGTTACGATCAATATGACCGCCAATTGGCGCAAGAGCGCGTCGCGCAATTCCGCGACCAGGTGCGGCGTCGTCTTTCCGGCGAGTTGAAGGAGGACGAGTTCCGCATTCTGCGTTTGCAGAACGGGCTGTACATGCAGATACACGCTTACATGCTGCGTATCGCCGTGCCTTACGGCATGTTGAGCGTGGCGCAACTGCGGATGCTGGCGCACATCTCGCGCAAGTACGACCGCAGCTTTGGCCACTTCACCACGCGCCACAACATGCAGTTCAACTGGATCAAGCTGCAGGACGTGCCGGACATCCTCGCTGATCTCGCGTCGGTGGAGATGCACGCCAACCAGACTTCCGGCAACTGCATCCGCAACATCACTTGCGACGAATTCGCTGGCGTGGCGCGCGACGAGCTGATCGACCCGCGCCCCTACGCCGAAATCCTGCGCCAGTGGAGCACTTTCCATCCTGAGTTCGCCTACCTGCCGCGCAAATTCAAGATCGCCATCAACGGCGCGGCGGCGGATCGCGCCGTCATCGAAGCGCACGACATCGGTTTGCAGGCGTTGAAAAACGAGCAGGGCGAGATCGGCTTTCGCGTGCTGGTCGGCGGCGGCCTTGGGCGCACGCCGATCATCGGCGTGGAAATCGCGCCCTTCATCCCCTGGCAGGACATCATCACTTATCTCGAATCCATCGTGCGCGTCTATAACGAATATGGCCGCCGCGACAATCTGTTCAAGGCGCGCATCAAGATACTGGTGCAGGCCATCGGCATCGAGGAATTCCGCCGTCGTGTCGAAGAAGATTGGCAACACACGCGCGGCGGGGCATGCACGGTGACGCAAGCCGAGCTGGATCGCGTCGCCGCGTATTTCACCGCGCCCGCGTATGAATCGCTGCCGGACACGGATGCGGAGGTTGCCGCGCTGCGCGCGCGCGATCCGCTGTTCGCAAGCTGGCTGAAGCACAATGTGAAGTCGCACAAAATATCGGGTTACGCCTCGGTGGCGCTGTCGCTGAAGCGCACCGGCATCGCTCCCGGCGACATCACGGCGGAGCAGATGGACGTGGTGGCGGATCTGGCCGAGCGTTTCAGTTTCGGCGAGGTGCGCGTCACGCACATGCAGAATCTGGTGCTGGCTGACGTGCGCCAGTCCGATCTCATCACGCTGTGGAAGATTGCCAGGGCGGAAGGGTTGGCGACGCCAAACATCGGATTGCTAACCGACATTATTTGTTGTCCTGGCGGCGACTTCTGCACGCTCGCCAATGCGCGTTCGATCACGCTGGCGCGGGCGATACAGGAACGCTTCGACCGGCTGGATTATCTGGAAGACATCGGCGACATCGACCTCAACATCTCCGGCTGCATGAATGCTTGCGGCCAGCATCACATCGGCCACATCGGCATCCTCGGCGTGGATAAGTCCGGCGAGGAGTGGTATCAGGTTTCCATCGGCGGATCGCAAGGCAGCCCCGCCGCGCTGGGCAAGGTCATCGGGCGCGCGTTTTCGTTCGCGCAGATACCGGAGGTGATTGATCGCCTGCTGCACGTCTACATGCGCGAGCGTTTCGACGGCGAGCGTTTCATCGACACGGTGCGTCGCCTCGGCAACGAGCCGTTCAAGGAATACGTTTACGCCACGCCGGTGCCGGAAGCCGCCGCATTGCAGATGCCGGATTACGATCTGCTCAAGGTCGGCGTTTCCTATGACACGCCTTTTTATTCGCCGAGGTTCTGATGAGCGCTGCGAGACAAATCATCAAGGATGGCTCGGTGGTCAGCGACGACTGGACGCTGTTGCGACCGGAAGCGGACAGCGCGCCTGAGCAGGTTGCGGTACCAGCGGGCAAGGTCATCGTGCCGCTCAAGGTGTGGCGCGCGCAGCGCGAAGCATTGCATCCGCGCGCGGACATCGGCGTCTGGTTCGCCAGCGACGAGCGCGCGGAGGATTTGGGCGACGACGCGAACACGCTGCCGCTGATCGCCATCGACTTTCCGAAATTCGCCGACGGGCGCGGTTACTCGATCGCGCATTACTTGCGCGTGCGTCTCGGCTATCGCGGCGAGTTGCGCGCCATCGGCGACGTGTTGCGCGACCAGATGTTTTACATGCGGCGCATCGGTTTCAATGCGTTCGCGGTGCGCGAGGACAAGGACATCCACGCCGCAGCAGCGAGCCTGCGGGATTTTTCGACGAGCTATCAAGCGTCCGCCGACGAGGCCGAGCCGTTGTTCCGGCGCGTGCGCAGAGAGGCGACGGCATGAGCGCGCTGCAACAAAAAATCGACGCGACGCTGGCGGCGCTGCAAACGGCGGCGCAGGATTTTTCGCCCGCCGTGTTCGCCAACAGCCTGGGCGCGGAGGACATGGTGCTGACGGATTTGATCGCCAAGCATCAGCCCGGCATCGCCATGTTCAGCCTCGACACCGGACGGCTGCCGCCGGAGACGTATGGTTTGATGCAAGCCGTGCGTGAACGCTATCCGGCGGTTCGGCTGGACGTGCATTTCCCCGAACGCGCGGCGGTGGAAAATTATGTGGCGCAGCACGGCGTCAATGCGTTTTACGACAGCGTGGAACTGCGCAAGCAATGTTGCCATGTTCGCAAAGTCGAACCGTTGCGGCGCGCGCTGCAAGGCAAGCGCGCCTGGATTACCGGCATGCGCCGCGATCAGGCCGTGTCGCGCACCGCGCTGGAAGTGTCCGTATTCGACGCCGACAACGGCCTGCAAAAATTCAATCCGCTGCTGGATTGGAGCAACGCCGAGGTGTGGGAATATATCCGCGCCAACAACGTGCCCTACAACGTGTTGCATGATCGCTTTTACCCCAGCATCGGCTGCGCCCCCTGCACCCGCGCAATCGCCGTCGGCGAAGACGT
>JAITMU010000198.1 GCA_031277195.1 Gallionellaceae bacterium
GCCCGCGCGCCCGGACGCCCCGCGAGCAACCCCAGCATGTGCCGCGTGATCGCCGCCAGCGGTGTGCCTGCGGCGCATTCGCGCACCGCGTAGCGGCACATCGCATCGAGCACGGCTTCATCTTCCGGCGGCGTCCACGCATCGTGCGGATACAGCGCCTGTTGCAACTGCGCGAGCAAACGCGGCTGGTGATACGCCTCGCGGCCAATCATCACGCCGTCGCTGTCGTGCAGCGCCGTCAGCACCGCGTCGGTGGTGCGAAAGCCGCCGTTCACGACAACGGGAGTTGAAGGAAACAACGCGCGCAGCTTCGACACCACGTCGTAGCGCAGCGGCGGCACGGTGCGATTCTCATGCGGCGACAATCCACCGAGCACGGCCTTGCGCGCATGCACCACCAACCTCTGCGCGCCAGCGGCAACCACCTGCGTGCAGAACTGCGCCAGCGCATCGAAATCCGCCTCATCGAAGCGCTGCATCGCCGCCGTGGCAGAAACATCACGCGGACGCGAACGATCCAC
Organism: Gallionellaceae bacterium; assembly: GCA_031277195.1. GTDB lineage: Bacteria > Pseudomonadota > Gammaproteobacteria > Burkholderiales > Gallionellaceae > JAITMU01. The sequence goes on from JAITMU010000198.1 coordinate 522, forward strand.
CACGCCGATGCGCAGCTTCACCGTCACCGGCACGCGCACCACCGCGCGCATCGCCGCCACGCACTGCGCCACGCGCGGCGCATCGAGCATCAGGCAGGCCCCGAACGCGCCGGCGCTGACGCGGTCGCTGGGACATCCGCAGTTCAAGTTCACTTCGATGTAACCGGCCTGCTCCGCCGCCTGCGCGGCAGCCGCCAACTGCGCCGGGTCCGACCCGCCCAACTGCACCGCCAACGGCTGCTCTTCAGGCGAGAATTGCAGCAACGCCTCGCGCCGCCCGCGCAGAATCGCCTGCGCGGTGATCATCTCGGTGTACAGCAGCACGCGCGGAGAGAATTGCCGCAGGAAAAACCGGCAATGGCGGTCAGTCCAGTCCATCATCGGCGCCACGGATACACGAAAACAGGCTGTTTTCTCGGTAATTTCAGCGTTTCCCGTCATTTTTCCGTCTTGCCATCCAGTTCTATAAGCGCGGTGATTTTGTCATTTCTGCCCCTGTTCCGCGCCTTATTGTCCGATTCGCCCTTGCTGGATGGACAGAGCCGGCCCGCCACAGCGAGCTTGGGCCATACATGGTCTAAATGTGGTTTTTTTCTGGCTTGGAAAGGGTCTTCGATTGTATAATCATCAACCCCATGATGACAGAGAGACAACATGGCCCCCGCTTCCAGTGAGCTCTTCAGCACCGTTTCCAAAGAGAATTACTTGGGTTTTTGGGCCAACCAAGCACTGGATTCGCGCAAGGTCGTCGATTTTCTTGGCTTTAGCAAACCCGACGTTGCGAAGATCGCGGATGTGTCCGTTACTTCGGTGCGATATGACCTGAAGATTCCGCAAGAAGTGATGGAGCGGCTAGTTGAGATCGCCAACATTTGTGAACTGGTAGCGCAGTATTTCGCCGGCAGCCCTCAAAAAACAGCATTGTGGTTCAAGACGCGCAACGCATTGCTGGGGAACATCACCCCCCGAGATATGCTGCGCTACGGGCGCTACGAGCGACTGCGGCGCTTTGTGACAGAGGCGCTGAAGGAAAATATCGCGTCTCCCGAAAGGGACGGGTATGCGCCACAAACGCAAGCCACCGCGTCCTAGAAAATCTCCTGTATCAGGGGACGGCGATAACGCACTTCCACTACTTCTTGAATTGGAGCGGTTTAGTGCTTCATCACTACACAGTTGGAAGATAGCGAAACGCAAATTTGATGCGATTCATAGTGATCTTTACTTTGGTCTTGAGGCGCAAAGGCAGCAGCACAGCAAGTTGATTCAAGAAGCTCTACGGCGCGCGGTCACAGGACCGTTCCGGTTCGAGAATTGGGGTCGCATGGCCGATTATCGCTATACGCTGGAGCCCCTCTCGATGTCTGGAAGCGTCAAGGGTGACGGCGGCCGATTCAACATCGGAGGTGAGTTAAACCCAAGCTCATTCACTCCATTTCCCGCGCTGTACATTGCCGAGAACTATGACACGGCATTGCGCGAGAGACTTGGAGCCGGCGCAAGCGGGTTGCAACCAATGGAGATGGCGCTGCGTTCTCCGGCATCGTTTACCTACGTGCGAGTGAAGGGGAACCTGGAGAGCGTTATCGACGTTGGCAGGCTGGATTCCTTGAGGCCGCTGGCCGACGTGCTAAAGGAATTTGAAATGCCCAAGAACGTCCAGAAGTTGGCCAGAGACATCGGCTTGAAACGACCGCCCAGTTTGGTCCGTTCGCCGCTGGCATTACAGCAGCGACTGCTGGATCGGAATTGGCGCGCCAGCCCCGTTCAGTACGGACTCCCCGCCAACACCCAGATATTCGGTCGCATGGTAAACGGCGCGGGAATACATGGAATCTTGTACCCATCTGCGCGGAACAAAGCACATCAATGCTTGGCCCTCTTTCCGCAAAATTGGGCTGGAAGCACTTCTTTTGTGGAAGTTATCGATGCCGTGCCGGCAAGCGCGCGCTCGATCCGATGGGATGGCGCGAGCCGAGTATTTGCATAGCGCCTTGTGCACGGCCTTGATTGTGATAAATTCCGCCTGCGGAGCCCCCGAACCACCGCCGAACCGACGCCACGGCCCCTGCGCCGCAATTATTGCCCAATATCCGGCAGCCAGAAGCGGATAGATCCCTCATAATCGGCTTTGGTCAGCCCAATACCCCCCAGAGGACATCTGCGTGTCACACAAGATTGTACGGTCGGTCATTTCCGCAATGGCCCTTGGCAGCCTCGCCGCACCGGCGCT
>JAITMU010000016.1 GCA_031277195.1 Gallionellaceae bacterium
TCACGCTCACGATCAGCAAACGCGACGGCAGCGCGCGCAAAGTGCCGGTGCTGCTGCGGATTGATACGCCGATTGAAGTGGATTACTACCGGCAGGGCGGGATATTGCCGTATGTGTTGCGGGAGTTGACGGCTTGATAACCTCCCTCTCCCTCTGGGAGAGGGCTGGGGTGAGGGTACGCCTGTTGCATACTCCAAACAAATTCCCTCACCCTAACCCTCTCCCGGAGGGAGAGGGAATAGCGCTGTGGAAACGATGAAAAACACACCATGAACGAAACCCGCAAATCCGCCATACGACGCGCGCACGATCCGGCTTTCGTTCGTTATTTCCGCGGCGCCGGTTTGGACATCGGCGTGGAAAACGATCCGCTGAGCGCTTATGCGCGTCTCTTTCCGTTTATCGAACGGGTGACGACATGGAACCACGCGCAAGGCGATGCGCTGCATTTGCAGGATGTCGGCGATTGCAGTTACGACTTCGTGCATTCCAATCATGGTTTGGCGATGATCGACGAGCCGGTGCAGGCCTTGTCGCGCTGGCTGGATGTCGTCAAGCCGGGCGGCCATGTCATCTTCACCGTGCCGGACGAAGACCTGCACGGAAAAAACACATGGCCGAACCGTTTCGCGCCCGACCAAAAAAACAGTTTCACCATAGCCAAACCCAAGGATTCAACGCGCCTGCCCCGCTCGATCAACGTGCTTGATCTGGTGAATGCCATGCTGCCCATCGCCGCCTGCGAGCGCATGGTGCGGATACGCGACGGTTACGACGACAAGCAAGATGCCAATGTCGATCAAGCCGAAGGCTTGGCCGAATGCGCCATCGAAGTCGTGTTGCGCAAACGCGAGGTGCCATCGCTTTGGGATCTGCTGGACGCAGCCGTGCAAGCCGACAACGCCGACGACAGTTTTGCCGCCAGCCGCCGCGCCATGACGCTTTATCCGTATCGCTTCGACGCCTATCACCGCACGATGCTGCAAATGTTGCGCTGGGGCGTGCCGGAACAAGAGGGGCCGATATGGGAAGCCGCGCTTGCCTGGCTGCCCAATTCCCACGGCGTGCATTTGTATCGCTGGCTGCACGCGGTGTTGGCGGGCCGCTTGCACGACGGCTTCCGGCTGCGCGAAACGCGCTTCGTCGGCGCGCCCTGGCAACGACGCACCCAGGCGCCTCCGCCCGTTTTTGTTCCAGCGTGGAACGGCGAATCGCTCGAGGGAAAATCCATCGTCATCTGGAGCGAATTCGGCCTGGGCGACGAAATTTTTTTCTTCCGCTTCGCGCGCATCCTGCGCGAACGCTGCGGCGCGGCGCGCGTGTCCGTGGTCTGCCAACCGTCGTTGCTGGAATTGTTCCAGACCTCCGGCATTGCCGATGTCGTGGCGGACATCAATCATCTCGCCGATTTGCCGCCGATTGATTACTGGGTCTATCCCCACGCCATCCCCGCCCACCTGCCGCTGGATCTGGAAGCGTTACCGCCCACCGTGCCTTATCTGCGCGTGCCTGACGGGCAAACGCTGCCCGCCGCGCTGCAACACGCCACGCCCGGCGTATTGCGCGTCGGCGTCGTGTTCAAGGGCGCGCCGACGCACGAAAACGACATCGCCCGCTCCCTGTCCTCGTTGTCGCGGCTGGAAAGATTGTTTGAACTGGAAGGCGTGGAATTTTTCAGCCTGCAAAAAGGCGCAGGCGCGGACGAAGCCGCGCGTTACGCGCAAGCGCTGCCAAACTTTCACGACCTCGGCGCGGAACTGCACACCATGGCGAAAACCGCCGCCGCGATCAACGCGCTCGATCTGGTGCTGACCGTCGATACGTCGGTCGCCCACCTCGCCGCCGCGATGGGCAAGCCCGTCTGGTTGATGCTACCCTTGCTCTGCGATTGGCGGTGGCACTACAAGCGCGAGGACAGCCCCTGGTATCCCACCGTGCGGATTTTCCGCAACGGCTGGAACGACGGCAATTCGCTTGAATGGGACAAGGTGGTGGAGCGCATCAGAACGGCGCTGGAAGAATTGAAATGCAAAACGCAGTAAGCCATCACGGCAATCAGAATGGGAGACACACCATGAATGAAACCGGAAAATCAGCGATTCGGCGCGGGCGTGAACCTGTGTTCATCCAGCGTTATTTCCGGGGTGTCGGCATAGACATCGGCGCAGGAGACCATTCACTGAATCACTACGCGCACCTGTTCCCGCTCATGGGGCGCGTGGTCGCGTGGGATCAGCCGCAGGGAGACGCGCAGTTGATGCCGGGCGTGCCGGACAACACGTTCGACTTCGCGCATTCCAGTCATTGCCTGGAACATCTGCGCGATCCGGTGCAAGCCTTGACGCGCTGGGTGAACATCGTCAAACCCGGCGGCTATGTGATCGTCACGATACCGGACGAGGACTTGTACGAAAAAGGCCTGTGGCCCAGCCGCTTCAATTCCGATCACAAGTTGAGCTTCACCATCGGCAAACCGCGCGATGTGCCGCGCCTGCCGAACTCGGTCAACGTGCTCGATTTGATGAATGCCATGCTGCCGCTGGCCTCCTGCGAGCGCGTGGTGTTGATACGGGATTTCTACGACGACAGACGACCCAATGTGGATCAGACCGCCGAAGGCATCGCCGAATGCGCCATTGAATTTGTACTGCGCAAACATCCGGCAGCTTGAATGATCCGCCGCTATTTACAACGATGATTACGCTCGCCGCGATCCCTATCATCTTGGCGAGCGACCAGTCAGCCATGTAGGGCGGGGCTTGCCCCGCGCGGTGGGGAATTCGCCCCATGCGGTGAGGCGCTTACCCAACGCGGTACGAACCTCGAAATTCTCACAGCGCGGGGCAAGCCCCGCCCTACGCTTCCTCCTCCGGAAACAACTCGTCCGAAAATCCGAAATCCCGCAGATCCCGTATCCGCATCGGATACAGCACGCCATCCAAGTGGTCGCACTCATGTTGCACCACGCGGGCGTGGAAATTGTCCACCGTGCGGTCGATGGGCGCGCCGTATTCGTCCTGCCCTTGATAACGAATCCGCAAAAATCGCGGCACTTTTCCGTTCATGCCGGGCACGCTCAGGCAGCCTTCCCAGCCTTCTTCGATCTCATCGCTCAGCGGCGTAATCACCGGATTGATCAGCACCGTGTCCGGCACGGCTTCGGCCTCGGGATAGCGCGGATTGTGTTCCAAGCCAAAAATCACCACGCGCAGGTTCACGCCGATCTGCGGCGCGGCCAGCCCCGCGCCGTCCAGCGATTTCATCGTGTCGCGCATGTCCGCCAGCAGCGCGTGCAGTTCCGGCGTGTCGAACGCCGTCACGTCTTCCGCGCGGCGCAGCAAACGCGCATCGCCCATTTTCAGTACGGGTTTAATCACCGTCGTTCTCCACCAGACATTCCAGAATATTGCGCACGCGCCCCATCATCTGTTTGATCAGATTGATATCGAGACACACGCCGTCGCAACTGTCGCTGCGTCCGGCGGCGTGGTTCGCCACCACCGCGATGGCGGCGTAACTCAAGCCCAGCTCCTTCGCCAGCGCGGCTTCCGGCATGCCGGTCATGCCAAGCATGTCCGCGCCGTCGCGCTCCAGCCGGTTGACCTCTGCCGCCGTCTCCAGACGCGGCCCCTGCATGGCGGCATAGACACCGCCGTCCACGCAGGTCATATTCGCGCGCTGCGCGGCAGTGAGAATCGCGGCGCGCAGCCTCGGGCAATACGGGTAGGTGAAGTCGATGTTCTCCACCTTGCGATCCGCGCCATCGAAATAGGTGAAGTCGCGCCGGTAGGTGGAGTCGATGATCTGGTCTGGAATGGCAATCACACCCGGATCCAGACCGGGACGAATGCCGCCCACCGAAGTAACCGCCACCACGCGCGTCACACCCTGATCGTGCAAGGCCCACAGATTCGCGCGGTAATTCACCATGTGCGGCGGTATCGTGTAGCCGTAGCCGTGACGCGCAAGAAAAACAACCTCGTGCTCATTGATCGTGCCAAACGTCAACGCGCCGGAAGCCTCGCCATAAGGCGTGCGTATCACCTGCCTGTGCGTGATTTTCAGATTTTCCAGTTGCGTGAGACCGGTGCCGCCGATGATTGCAAGCATTTCAAGCTCCCATGACAAAGCAAAAAACCTTCACCACAGAGACACAGAGACACGGAGAAAAACCACATCATTTCGGTTCGCTTTTCTCTGTGCCTCTGTGTCTCTGTGGTGAATGGTTTTTTTATTCAAACCGCATAAACCTCCGGCAAATTCCGCCATGCGCCATTCAAATCCATGCCGAATCCAAACACGAAACGATCCGGCAATTCCATGCCGACAAAATCGGCGCGCGCGGCTTTCGGGCGGCCTGTCATTTTCTCGGCAAACACCGCGCAGTAACAGGCAGTCGCGCCCCGATCCAGTACGCGCGCTTTGATCGCCGCGAGCGTTTCGCCCTCATCCAGCACATCGTCCACCACCAGCACGGTGCGCCCTTGCACACGTTCGTCCGGTTCCACTTTCCAGCGCAACGCGCCGCCCTGCCGCTCGTCCCCGTAACGCGAGACATGAACATAACCGAGATCGAGCGGAAAACTCAGCAGTGGCAGCAGTTGTCCGGTAAAAACAATTGCGCCGTCCATCACCGACAGCACCAGCGGACAAGCGCCGTTCAATACCGCGTCAATTTCCTGCGCCACACGGGCGACTGCCGCTTGAACCTCGGTTGCGCTGCGAATCAATTCAGCATTCCGCAACGCCGCGCGCGCTTCCGCGTCCGTCATCATTTCATGCTGGCAAGATAGGCGGCGAAGTCGTCGCGCACTTCCGGATGCTTGAGTCCATACGCCACCTGCGCCTGCAAATAGCCCAGCTTGGAACCGCAGTCATAGCGCGTGCCGTTGAAGCGGCAGGTCAGCAGTTGCTCCTCCCGCATCAAGGCGGCGATGCCGTCGGTCAGCTGGATTTCGCCGCCCGCGCCGGGTTGTATCTGCGTCAGATGATGAAAGATGCGCGGCGTCAGCAGGTAACGCCCCACCACCGCCAGCGTGGAAGGCGCGTCCTCAGGTTTCGGTTTTTCGACAATGCTGAGAACGCGATCAACGCCCGGCTCCAGATTCACGCTGCTGACGATGCCGTATTGTCGCGTCTGTTCGCGCGGCACGTTCTGCACGCCCAGCACCGAACACTGATGCCGCTCAAACACGTTCACCATCTGCTTCACGATCGGCGGCTCGCCGTCGATCAGATCGTCCGCCAGAATCACCGCGAACGGCTCGTTCTGCACCACCGGCTGCGCGCACAGCACCGCATGACCCAACCCGAGCGCCTCCGGCTGGCGAATGAAAATGCAATTCACGTTCCGCGGAATCACCCCGCGCACAATGCGCAGCAACTCATCCTTGCCGTTTTGCGCGAGCATCGCCTCAAGCTCGTAAGCCTTGTCGAAGTGATCCTCAATCGCGCGCTTGTTGCGTCCGGTGATGAACACCATGTCGGTGATGCCCGCCGAAATCGCCTCCTCCACCGCATACTGAATCAGCGGCTTGTCCACGACGGACATCATCTCTTTCGGACTGGCCTTGGTCGCCGGCAAGAAACGACTGCCCAGACCGGCAACGGGAAAAACAGCTTTTTTTATTTTTTGCATTTATATCCTTTCGGCTTACAACTGCTTATTTCAACATCCCCCTCAAGCCTTCCTCATCCAGCACCGGCACGCCCAACGCCCGCGCCTTGTCCAGCTTGCTCCCTGCCTCTTCGCCTGCGACAACATAATCGGTTTTTTTGGACACGCTGCCCGCCACTTTTGCCCCTTGCGCTTCCAGCAATGTTTTGGCTTCTTCGCGGCTCAGGGTGGGGAGTGTACCAGTCAGCACAAAAATCTTTCCGGAGAGCGGCAAAACTTCCATCTTCATGCCTTCGTGTTCTTCCCAGTTTACGCCCGCATCGCGCAGTTGTTGAATCACGTCGCTGTTATGCGGCTCGCCAAAGAAGGCGCGCAGGCTTTGCGCCACAACAGGGCCGACATCCGGCACCTGTTGCAGACGTTCCTCATCCGCCGCCATCAGCGCATCCAGCGCGCCGAAATGCCGCGCCAGATCCTTCGCCGTGGCTTCGCCGACGTTGCGAATACCGAGCGCATAAACGAAGCGCGCCAGCGTGGTTTGCTGGCTGTGGCCAATGGCGTCCAGCAGATTTTGCGCCGACTTTTCGCCCATGCGATCCAGTTCCGCCAGGGTGGCGATTTTCAGCGCGTACAGATCGGCTGGCGTCGTCACGATGTCGCTGTCCACCAGTTGCTCGACCAGCTTGTCGCCCAGCCCTTCAATGTCCATCGCGCGACGTCCGGCGAAATGCAGCAACGCCTGTTTGCGCTGCGCGGGACAATACAGCCCGCCGGTGCAACGCCAGTTGGCTTCGCCCTCCTCGCGCACGATATGACTGCCGCACACCGGACATTTTCCGTCCAGTCGTTTGTACAGGTCGAACGGCTCGCCCGCATTGGCGGGACGCCGATCCAGCGCCACGCCCACCACTTCGGGGATCACGTCACCGGCGCGGCGCACGATCACGGTGTCGCCGACGCGCACATCCTTGCGCCGCGTTTCGTCTTCGTTGTGCAAGGTCGCATTGCTCACCGTGGTGCCGCCGACGAACACCGGTTCGAGTTTCGCCACCGGCGTGAGCTTGCCGGTGCGCCCGACTTGAATGTCGATTTCGCGCACCACGGTCATTTGTTCTTCCGCCGGATATTTGTGCGCGCACGCCCAGCGCGGTTCGCGAGTGACAAAGCCAAGCTGCGCCTGCAAAGCCAGGCTGTTCACCTTGTACACCACGCCATCGATGTCGAATGGCAATTCATCGCGCTTTGCCGCGATGCGGCGATGAAATTCGACCAGACCTTGCGCGCCGCTCACTACGGTGCGCTCGCCATTCACCGGCACGCCCATTTTTTCCAGCGCGTCCAGTGTGGCGCTGTGCGTCGCGGGCGCGACCCAGCCTTGCGTCTCGCCCAATCCATAGGCGAAGAAGGACAAAGGCCGCTTTGCCGCCAATGCCGGATCAAGCTGACGGATGCTGCCCGCCGCGCCGTTGCGGGGATTCACCAGCGCCGCCAAACCTTGTTCGCGCTGGGCTTCGTTGTAGCGGTCGAAATCATCACGACGCATGTACACCTCGCCGCGCACTTCCAGCACTGCTGCGTCGCAGTTTTTCAAGCGCAAGGGAATGCAATGAATCGTGCGCACGTTCTGCGTCACGTCCTCGCCGGTCTCGCCATCGCCGCGCGTGGCGGCTTGCGTCAGCACGCCGCGCTCGTAACGCAGGCTGATCGCCAGTCCGTCAAACTTCAATTCGCAGGCGTATTCGATCGCGGCGTCCCCGTTTTCCAAACTTCCAGATCCGCTCAACTCGCGCCGCACGCGCGCATCAAACGCGATCGCGCCTTCATCGCTGATGTCGGTTTCGGTGCGTATCGACAGCATCGGCACAACGTGGCGCACCGGCGCGAAGGAATCGAGCGCCTTGCCGCCGACGCGCTGCGTGGGCGAATCTGCCGAGACCAGTTCGGGATGTTCCGCTTCAAGCTGTTGCAATTCGCGAAACAGGCGGTCGTATTCCGCATCGGGAATCGACGGTTGATCCAGCACATAATACTGGTGATTGTGTTTTTCGATTTCCGCCCGCAGATCAGCGATGCGTGCCGCTGCGCTCGCCTTCACGAAAACAACCTGCGCGCCTGCGCGCTGCCGGGGGCGATTTCGCCGAGCCGCATGCGGTCTTCAATGTCGGCGACCTGCTCGCGAATTTGCGCGACGCCGGGTTCGCCGAGCGCAACATGATTGTCATCCATCACGTTGGCGCGCAAATCCATCGCAATTTGCCGCGCCAGTACGGCCATTTCCTCAAAGCGCCGCACCGGCTGCTCCACCCTCGGCACATCCAGCAACAGCGTCAGGCCGTCCACCCAGGTCTGCGCCAGCGTGTGATGCTGGAATGGCGCGTCGTTGCTGTTGATCAGGCTGAACAGGGTGATTCCGTTGTCGTCGAACAACTGAAAACTGCCGTCCGCCTGCAGCATCATGCCGTGTTCCGCCGCCACGCTCGCCACGTCGCCGCCCGCCAGCTTGCGCTCGCCACTCGGCACGATATTGAGGCCGACCAGTTGATCGACCTCGGCGCAGAAATTGTCCAGTGTTTTTGCGCGCGCAGCGGCGGCGGCCACATCCGGCAACTCCGCATGCGCGTCGGAACGCGCGGCGATGTCGCGCGCCAGATTGCGAAAATCTTCCAGCCGCGCTGCGCTGACCGCGCCGGAGCGATCCGCCAGTTGCAGCGACAATTTGAAGGACAAATAGGAAAACAGGCTTTCCGGGATCACTTTTTCCCAGACCCCGCTCGCCGCATTCATGCCGCAAACATAAATGGTTTTGCCAAAGTCAAAACGCTGTTGCCACAGCGGCGTCAGGGCTTGTGAATTTCTGGGCAGATCAAACGACAACGTGGCGACGTAATCCGTGATTTCATCAGGGAACAGCAAAGCGGTATCCGCCGCCGGAGATGCCGTATCTGCCGCAACCGGATCGTCCAGCAGCACATGATCCACGCGCTCCGTCGAAAACACGTTAACGGCTTCCGATGCTGATTCGGTCAGCGCATCCCCGCGATCCGATTGAAACATCGCATCGAAACGGCGACGGAGGCGACGGCGCTGCCAGAGGTTGTAAACCAGCACCAGCAGCACAACCGCGGCACCCGCACCCAGCAGACTGATCTGAAATTCACTCATTCACGCACCTCGAAAATCGCTGCAGAATTATCGCAAGCGGGGGTGGAAATGGCAAAAGAACGGGAGGTAGCGCCTCAATTTGAATGCTCCGCCCATGCCATGCCTCTGCCGTCATTCCAGCGGAAGCTGGAATCCAGTCCGTCGAAAAATTCCGGCGCAGCCGGACAACACGATTTTGTCCGCTACGCGGAGCATATGCCTTGCTGGATTCCAGCTTGCGCTGGAATGACGGAGAAAAAACCATGAGGCACAACATGCTTGGCGTACAAGTTCTCTGCCATCTCCGCCATCACTCCCGCCCCGCATCCTTCTCCGACAACAACGCCGGTTGCACCAACGTCACCGCATCGCCGCCCATCTGAATCAACCCGCGCGACAGCAAAAATCGCTGTGCGGCATCAAGGTCAGGCGCGATGCGCGGCGGATCGTCGAGCAGCAATTCCTGATTGCTCGCCCAGCCCAGCAGCGTGACGCCGCGCCATGCGTTGGCGAACGACTCCGCATCGAGATGTTTCCGCGCCGCCATCAACGGCATCGCTTTGGCGGGATCCTTCTGCATCTCATCCAGCGCGCGACGCCAGCCCTGCACCAGACCGACCATTTCGCGGTGGCGCGGTCCGATGTCTTCATCACGGGCAGCCAGAACGTCGTATTGCTTGCCGGACGCATGCGCGCCATCGGCGTATTCCGCCAGCAACAAAACGATCTTCAAATCGGGAATGTCACGGCGCAACAACAGCGCCTCGTCCAGCGTCAGTATCGCGACCTGCACCTTCCGTTCGCGCAACGCCTGCGTCACCTCTGCCGAATTGGCATATCCGGCCAGTTTCAGATTAACGTCAGCATAGTAGCCCAGTTCATCCGCCAGCCAGATCGGCGCGTCGCTCACCCGCTCGCCGCCGCCGTACATCATGGGCGGCTGCGGCGTTTTGTCGCAAGCGGCCAGCAGCAATACCAGCATCGCCGCAAAAAATTTCGATTTGATCTTAAACAAGTGGCAATTCCCCCGTTTCAATGCCGATGCCTCCAACGTCACACACCGCCTGCACAAATTCAGCGTCCTCGCGCAAATGCAGCAGCGTCTCGGGATGAGAACGTCCGCGCATCTGCGCCAGCCGCGCCCGGCTTGTCACCGGCATGTCCCAATGCAAACCCGCCAGCAATTCATCGGCGAGATCGGGGCGATTGCACACCAGCACCATGTCGCAACCCGCATGCAGCGCCGCTTTCGCGCGCTGCACAATGCCGCCCGCCACCGTCGCGCCTTCCATGCTGAGGTCATCGCTGAAAATGCAGCCCTCGAAACCCATCGCCTCGCGCAGGATTTTTTTCAGCCAGATTTCGGAGAAGCCCGCCGGTTTGTCATCCACCTTCGGATAAATCACATGCGCGGGCATCACCGCCGTCAAACCAAACCGCACCATGCGCTGAAACGGAATCAGGTCGCACAATTCGATGTCGGTATAACTGCGATCATCGACGGGAATTTCCAGATGCGAATCCGCGCGCACAAAACCGTGACCGGGAAAATGCTTGCCGACGGTATGCATCCCGCCCTGACGCAATCCGGCCAGCAGCGCATGGGCAAGATCGGCAATCGCATCGGGATCGGAATGGAAAGCGCGATCACCGATCACCGAACTCGCGCCGTAATCCACGTCCAGCACCGGCGTAAAACTGAAATCCACGCCGTGCGCGCGCAACTCCGAAGCCAGCACATACCCCGTTTGGTGCGCGAGGTGCCGCGCCCGCTGCGGATGCGTGTCGTAAATTTTGCCCAGTTCGCGCATCGCCGGAATGCGCGTGAATCCTTCGCGGAAACGCTGCACCCGTCCGCCCTCGTGATCGACCGCGATCAGCAACGGCGGCGTGCGCGCAGCATGGATGGCGGCGGTCAGGTCGGCAAGCTGGCACGGCGATTCGTAGTTGCGCGCAAACAGGATCACACCGCCGACCAGCGGATGGCGCAGCCGCGCTTCGTCCTCTGCGGTCAGCGAGGTTCCGGCAACATCGAGCATGACGGGGCCGAGAGTCATGTCATTTCCTCAATAAAAAAACATCACCGTCATTCCCGCATGCATGTTTTTGGCAGGAATGACGGAGCATTCAAACATCGCGCTCCAGCACCACAAACGCCACCGCCACATCTGCCTCGTCGCTGATGCTCAAGTGGCAACTCGCCACGCCCAGCGCCTTCATGCGCGTCGCCAGCGTGTCATCGAACACCAGCGTGGGTTTGCCCAGTTCGTCGTGCGTCACCCCCATGCGATGCAGCGCCACTTCTCCGCGCAAACCGGTGCCGAGCGCTTTGGCAAAGGCTTCCTTGGCGGCAAAGCGTTTCATCAGGTAACGCGCGGGATCGCGGTTGTCGGCGCACTCCGGCATCTCGGCATCCGTCAGCAAACGACGCGCGAAACGCTCGCCATATTTGCTGTGCAACTCCTGAATGCGCCGATAGGAAACAACGTCGGTGCCGATGCCGAAGATGGTCATGGCGTCAGCAGCGCCTTCATTTTTTTCACCGCTTCGGCGAGGCCGATGAACACTGCTTCGGCGACGATGGCGTGGCCAATGTTGAGCTCTGCGACATGCGGGATGGCGACGATGGGCTGCACATTGTGATAATTCAAACCGTGACCGGCGTTCACTTGCAGACCGATTTCGTTGCCGTAGACCACCGCCTGCCGTACGCGCTCCAATTCATGCTGTCGCATCGGCACGCTGTCGGCGTCGGCGTATTTGCCGGTATGAATTTCCACCACCGGCGCACCGGCTTTTTTCGCCGCGTCGAGTTGTTTCAGATCGGCGTCGATGAACAGCGACACGCGAATCCCCGCCTCCATGCAACGCGCCGTCGCGCGCTGCACCGCGTCGAAATGGCGGATCACATCCAGCCCGCCCTCCGTCGTCAATTCCTCACGACGCTCCGGCACCAGGCAAATGTCGTGCGGGCGTATCCGCAGCGCGTTGGCGATCATCTCGTCCGTCACCGCGCATTCCAGATTCATGCGCGTCTGCAACATGCCGCGCAAAATTTCCACGTCCGCATCCTGAATGTGGCGGCGATCCTCGCGCAGATGCAGCGTAATCGCATCCGCGCCCGCCTCCTCGCACACCAGCGCGGCGCGCACCAGATTCGGATAGCGCGCCCCGCGCGCCTGCCGCAGCGTGGCAACGTGGTCAATGTTCAGGCCGAGTTTGATCATCAGGGTTGGCTCTGGTAATTGAGCGGCATCCACTCGTAACCGCTGCCGCGCTTGGCGATGTGCCCCATGCCGGGGAAAGACAAATGCGCGCCTGCGGCAGTGGCGCCGCTTTTGGCGATTGCGTCAAATTCACGGATGCGTGAAGCGATGGCGGCTTTGCTGTCGCTGTCGAAATTGACCGCGAC
>JAITMU010000104.1 GCA_031277195.1 Gallionellaceae bacterium
GTCGCGCGCGTCGAGTTCGCCGTCGGTTTCGATGGTCTGTGTGAGATCGGCGGGTGTCAGCAGTTCGCGTGTCACGGCTTCAAACGCGGCGCGGAAGGCGGGGAAATCCGCTTCGCTCAAGGTGAGTCCCGCCGCCATCGCATGACCGCCGAATTTCCGCAGCAGACAGGGATGCCGTTTGGCGACGAGATCGAGCGCGTCGCGCAGATGCAGCGTCGAAATGCTGCGGCCTGAGCCTTTCAGTTCGCCGTCCTGCGCGCGCGCGAAGGCAATCACCGGACGGTGAAACCGCTCCTTCAAACGTGAAGCGAGAATGCCGATCACGCCCTGATGCCAGTCCGGGTGGAACAGCGACAGGCTGTAATCGTCCGCAATCTGCACGTCATCCAGCGCGGCGAGCGCGCTGTCCTGCATGTCGGCTTCGATGTCGCGGCGGGCGCGGTTCAGTTCGTCGAGTTGCGCGGCGAGTTGCGCCGCTTCGGCGGCGTCATCGGTGAGCAGGCAGCGGATGCCGAGGCTCATGTCTTCCAGTCGTCCGGCGGCATTCAAACGCGGGCCGACGATGAAACCGAGTTCGTAGGCGGAGGCTTGCGCGGGCGCTTTGCGCGCGATTTGCAACAGCGCGTTGATGCCGGGCGAAGCGCGTCCCGCGCGGATGCGGTGCAAACCCTGTTGCACCAGGATGCGGTTGTTCTCGTCCAGCTTCACCACGTCCGCCACGGTGCCGAGCGCGACGAGATCGAGCAGGTCGCCCAATCGGGGTTCGGGTTTTTCCGCGAACGCGCCGCGCGCGCGCAGTTCCGCGCGCAGCGCCAGCAGCACATAAAACATCACGCCCACACCGGCGAGATGCTTGCTCGGAAAATTGCAGCCGCGCTGATTCGGATTGACGATGCACAACGCATCCGGCAGCGCGTCGGCGGGCAGGTGATGGTCGGTGACGAGCGTTTGCATGCCGAGCCGATTGGCCTCGGCCACGCCTTCGACGCTGGCGATGCCGTTGTCCACGGTGATTAAAATATCCGGCGTTTTTGTTGCCGCGAGATGCGCGATTTCCGGTGTCAGCCCGTAGCCGTATTCAAACCGGTTCGGCACGATGAAATCCACCTGCGCGCCGAACAAGCGCAAGCCGCGCAAGGCCACCGCGCAAGCCGTCGCGCCGTCGGCGTCGTAGTCGGCGACGACCAGCAGCTTTTTGTTTTCCGCGATGGCGTCGGCCAGCAGCGTCGCCATGCGTTTCGCGTTCATCAACTGCGTGAACGGCAGCAGACGATCCAGTCCGGTTTCGAGTTCGTCGGCGCTGCGAATCCCGCGCGCCGCGTAGATGCGCGCGAGCAGCGGAGAAATGCCGCCTCGTTCGAGCTGTTGCGCGTCGGCGGCGGAATAGGGGCGGGCGGTGATGCGAGGCATGGGGGGAGTTTAACTGAAGACGCAGGGGGTGAGACGTAAGACGTAAGAGAGGGTTACTTACGTCTTCCAACTTACGTCTTACGTCTGCTGTCTAGCGACTAACAACCGCCTTTCAGGTAAAATCCGCCCCCATCTCGTTACTGGCAACAAAATCGTGGGACTAATTGTTCAGAAGTATGGCGGCACCTCGGTGGCGAATCCCGAGCGTATCAAGAGCGTGGCGCGTCGCGTGGCGGCATACAGGGCGCAGGGGCATCAGGTGGTGGTGGTGGTGTCGGCGATGAGCGGGGAGACGAACCGGCTGATCGCGCTGGCCAGGGAAATCCAGGCGCACCCTGACCCGCGCGAACTCGACGTGATTCTCTCCACCGGCGAACAAGTCACGATTGGATTGCTGGCGATGGCTTTGAAGGAGCAGGGCGTTCCGGCCATAAGCTACACCGGCGCGCAAGTGCAGATTCTCACCGACAGCGCCCACACCAAGGCGCGCATTCTCAGCATCGACGAACAGAACATCCGCGCCGATCTGGCCAGCGGTCACGCGATTGTCGTCGCCGGATTCCAGGGACAGGACGAGGACGGCAACATCACCACGCTGGGACGCGGCGGTTCGGATACCACCGCAGTGGCGCTCGCCGCCGCGCTGCGCGCGGACGAATGCCAGATTTATACCGACGTGGACGGCGTTTACACCACCGACCCGCGCATGGTGCCGGAAGCGCGTCGCCTGCCCCGCATCACCTTCGAGGAGATGCTGGAAATGGCGAGTCTCGGCTCCAAGGTATTGCAAATCCGCTCGGTCGAGTTTGCGGGCAAATACAAGGTCAGACTGCGCGTGCTGTCCTCGCTGCTGGACGATCCGGGCGAAGGCACGCTGATTACTTTCGAGGAAGACGACAACATGGAACAGGCCATCATTTCAGGCATCGCATTCAACCGCGACGAAGCCAAAATCACTGTGCGCGGCGTGCCGGACAAACCCGGCATCGCTTACCAGATACTCGGCCCCGTGAGCGAGGCCAACATCGACGTGGACATGATCATCCAGAACGTCGGCGTGGACGGCTCCACCGATTTTTCGTTCACGGTGCATCGCAACGAATACGCCAAGACGATGGACACGCTGAAGGCGCAGCAAGCCCGCATCGGCGCGATTGACGTGATCGGCGACGACCGCATCGCCAAGGTCTCGGTGGTCGGCGTCGGCATGCGCTCGCACGTCGGCATCGCCAGCCAGATGTTCCGCACGCTGGCGGAGGAGGGCATCAACATCCAGATGATTTCCACCTCGGAAATCAAGATTTCCGTGGTGATCGACGAGAAGTATCTGGAACTGGCGGTGCGAGTGTTGCACAAGGCGTTTGGGCTGGATCAGGAGGCTGCGTAGGCTTGATTTGGAGAGCGTTGCGATTGACCTTTAACGACGTTTCCTGTAACCTCCGCGGCCTTTCGGAGAGATGGCCGAGAGGTCGAAGGCACTCCCCTGCTAAGGGAGCATACGAGATTAAAACTTGTATCGAGGGTTCGAATCCCTCTCTCTCCGCCAGAAAAAATTTTGCAGTCAAAGTTAAGTTGTACGCGCCCGTAGCTCAGCTGGATAGAGTACTTGGCTACGAACCAAGGGGTCAGGAGTTCGAATCTCTTCGGGCGCGCCAGATAAGGAAACGGGTCAGATTGGAAACGGTCTGACCCGTTTTGTTTTTGGACTGTCCCATCGACACGTTTTTATGAGCGCATCAAGCGAGCAACTCAATCACGATCCCCGCGCTGGCGCATTCAATCTCGCCGCGCTGGGTGCCGCATTGCGCGCGCGCGGCGCAGCCTTGCATCAGCGCGTGGTCGAGCAATGCCCGCACCTTTACGCCGTCGTGCCGGTGTTTCTTGCGCGGGCGCAGGTCGAGCAGATGCGCGCCGTGGTCGCGGCGGTGATGCGCGTGGTTGCGCTGCCGGGTTGGGGCGCGGGCGTGGCGCAACCGCAGACGTATGCGCCACAGGCGGGCGGCGTGTTTTTTGGCTACGATTTTCACGTCAACGCCGACGGTATTCATCTCATCGAAATCAACACCAACGCGGGCGGCGCGTTTCTCAATGCGCTGTTGGCGCAAAGCCAGCGCGACGCGAATCTGCCAGGTGGCGCGACCGGCGCGGACGACATGGAAGCGGTCTATCTGGAGATGTTCCGTGAGGAATGGCGCATGCAGCGCGGCGATGCGCCGCTGACTTCCGTCGCCATCGTTGACGAAAACCCGCAGGCGCAATTTCTCTATCCCGAATTTGAACTGGCGCGACAGATGTTCGCGCGCGCCGGTTTGCACGCCGTGATTCTCGACCCGTCAGAATTGGAAACTCGCGCGGACGGCCTGTATCACGATGGGCGAAAAATTGATTTGATCTATAACCGGCTCACGGATTTTTCGCTGGAACAGCATCCCGCGCTGGCCACAGCCTACGCCAACGACCGCGTTGTGCTGACGCCGCATCCTTTTGTGTATGCGACTTATGCCGACAAACGCAATCTGATTCGCCTCACGGACGCGGACGCTTTACGCGCACTGGGCGCGGATGCGGCAGACATCGACATTCTGCAACGCTGCGTGCCGCAAACCCGATTGGTGCGCGCGGAAGACGTGGAACGCTGGCGCGCAGAGCGCAAGCAATGGTTCTTCAAACCCGTCACCGGCTTCGGCAGTCGCGGCACCTATCGCGGCGAAAACGTCACGCAGCGCGTGTTCGCCGAAATCATGCAAGCCGAATACGTCGCGCAACGACTCGCGCCGCCAGACACGCGCACGATTGCGGTGGACGGCGTTGACGTTACGTTGAAATCCGATGTGCGCTGTTATGTGTACCAAGGCGAGATTCAAGTCGTCGGCGCGGGTTTGTATCAAGGGCAGACGCACAACACACGCACACCGGGCGGCGGGTTTACGTTGGTGCGGGTGGTGTAGGGGGAGACGCAAGACGTAAGACGTAAGACGTAAGTAGCTTGCGTCTTCAAACTTATGTCTTACGTCTCACGTCCTATCACCACAAGCACGTCCGCTCAAAAAAAACTAAAATGCCGCAATCTCATTTGCCGTAACGACCATGCAACCCGCACTCGCACCCATGACGCTCTACGCCTTCGCCGCTGTCGGCACGGGTTCTGCCTTGGGCGCGTGGCTGCGTTGGGGGTTGTGGCGCTGGCTGACGCCGGTGTTGCCGGAATTGCCGCTGGGCACATTGGCAGCGAATCTGATCGGCGGTTATCTGGTCGGCGTGGCAGTGGCGTTTTTCGCGCAGTATCCGGGGCTGGCACCGGAGTGGCGCTTGTTTGTCATCGTCGGTTTTCTCGGTGGATTGACGACGTTTTCGACGTTTTCAGCGGAGACGGTGGCGCTGTTGTTGCGCGGACAATATGCTTGGGGTGCGGCGATTATTGCGGCGCATCTGGGTGGGTCGTTGTTGATGACGATACTTGGCATACAATCATTTAAGTGGGCGCAGGCATAGCCTGCGCGACTTTATTCCCTCTCCCCATTTATGGGGAGAGGGAGTGAGCAATGAGGATCAGCATGACCCGAATCAAAATCTGCGGCATCACTCGCGTTGAGGACGCACAAGCCGTCGCAGCCAGCGGCGCGGATGCGCTTGGCTTTGTGTTTTACGCGCCCAGTCCGCGCAATGTCAGCGCGCAACATGCGGCGCAACTGGCGGCGATGGTGCCGCCGTTTGTTACGCGCGTGGGGCTGTTTGTGAATCCGAATGAAGGCGAGGTGCGCGAGGTGTTGCAACACGTTGCGCTCGATGTGCTGCAATTCCACGGTGACGAATCGCCGGAATTTTGCGCGCAATTCCATCGTCCGTATCTCAAGACCGTGCGGGTAAGACCCGATACGGATTTGCTACAATGCGCGGCTCGTTACGCGGGGGCGCAGGGGTTGTTGCTGGATGCGCATGTGGAGGGCATTTACGGCGGCACCGGAGAATCATTCGACTGGGCGCTGATTCCGCGCAATCTGCCGCTGCCGCTGATTTTGTCCGGCGGATTGCAGACGGACAATGTGGCATCGGCCATCCGGCAAGTGCGGCCTTATGCGGTGGATGTGTCCAGCGGCGTGGAGGCGGCGAAGGGCATCAAGGACGCGGCAAAAATCGCGGCGTTCATCAAAGAGGTTAAAGACGTTGACTTACAACTATCCAGATAGCACCGGGCATTTCGGCCCATACGGCGGCATTTATGTCGCTGAGACGTTGATGGGCGCGCTGGAGGAATTGCGCGCGGCCTACGAAAAATATCGCAACGATCCCGAATTCATCGCCGAATTCCACAACGATCTTAAGCATTACGTCGGGCGTCCCAGCCCGGTGTATTACGCCAAACGCTGGTCTGAGCATCTCGGCGGCGCGCAAATTTATCTGAAGCGCGAAGACCTCAATCACACCGGCGCGCACAAGGTGAACAACACCATCGGGCAAGCCTTGCTGGCGAAGCGCATGGGTAAAAAGCGCGTGATCGCCGAGACCGGTGCGGGTCAGCATGGCGTGGCGACGGCGACGGTGGCGGCGCGCATGGGCATGGAATGCGTGGTGTACATGGGCGCGGAGGACGTGCAGCGCCAATCGCCCAATGTGTTCCGCATGAAGCTCTTGGGCGCGACGGTCGTGCCGGTGCATAGCGGCTCGAAAACCTTGAAGGACGCGCTGAACGAAGCGATGCGCGATTGGGTTACGAACATTGAAAACACGTTTTACATCATCGGCACGGTGGCAGGGCCGCATCCTTATCCGGCGATGGTGCGCGACTTCAACGCGGTGGTGAGCCGCGAAACATTGGTGCAAATGCCGGAACTCGCCGGACGCTTGCCGGATGCGGTGATCGCCTGCGTGGGCGGCGGTTCCAACGCGATGGGCGCGTTCTACCATTATCTCGACGTGCCCGATGTGCAACTGATCGGCGTGGAAGCGGGCGGTCACGGCATCGCCAGCGGACAACACGCAGCACCCTTGACGGCGAACGCGCCAGCGGGTGTGTTGCACGGCAACAAAATGTATTTGATGCAGGACGCAAACGGGCAGGTGATCGAGACGCACTCGATTTCCGCCGGACTGGATTATCCGGGCGTCGGCCCCGAACATTGTTGGCTGAAAGACAGCGGACGCGCGCAATACGTCGCGATCAACGACGACGAAGCGCTGGGTGCGTTCGACGCGCTGTGCCGTTTTGAAGGCATCATTCCGGCGCTGGAATCCAGCCACGCTTTGGCGCATGCGGCGAAAATCGCGCCGAGCATGAGCCGCGACAAAATTCTGCTGGTCAACCTTTCCGGGCGCGGCGACAAGGACATCAACACCGTGGCACGGCTGAAAGGAATCACGCTATGAGCCGCATTCAAGCCACGTTTGAAAAGCTCGCGCAGCAAAATCGCAAAGCGCTGATTCCCTACATCACCGCGGGCGATCCCAATCCTGACGTGACTGTGCCGCTGATGCACGCGCTGGTCGAAGCCGGTGTTGATGTGATCGAAATGGGCGTGCCGTTTTCTGATCCGATGGCCGACGGCTCGGTGATTCAGCGCGCCGCCGAACGCGCGTTGAAACACAACGTCAGCCTGTGCGACGTGCTGGATATGGCGGCGAAATTCCGCGAAAAAGACGCGACGACGCCGCTGGTGCTGATGGGTTACGGCAATCCGGTTGAAGCGATGGGCTGGGAAAATTTCGCCGCGCGCTGCGCCGAAGTTGGCGTGGACGGCGCGCTGACCGTGGATTTTCCGCCGGAAGAAAGCCATGAAGCCTTCGGCCATCTGCAACGCCACGGCATCGCGCCGATTTTTTTGATTGCGCCGACCACGGATGAATCGCGCGTGGAAAAGATTGCGAAACTGGCGCGCGGTTATGTGTACTATGTCTCGCTGAAAGGCGTGACCGGCGCAGGTCATCTTGACCTGGAAGAACTGGCGCGCAAGTTGCCGGAATTGCGCCGCCACATCAAACTGCCAATCGGCGTCGGCTTCGGCATCCGCGACGCGGCCACGGCCAAAGCGGTGGCCGCGCTGTGCGATGGCGTGGTGGTGGGCAGCCGCTTGGTGCAGGAGATTGAAAGTTCGGCAGAGCAGGATGTGATTGCGAAGGTGTCGGCGCTGGTGAAGGAATTGCGCGCGGCGATAGACGAAGCATAAAAGCCCCTCTCCCCTTGCGGGAGAGGGGTTGGGGATAACCAGCGACTTAGCCCGCTTGCGGGCTTAGTCGATTGGCTAGTTGTTTCATCAGAGGGGGCGCGTTGGGCTCTCACCCTCTCCCCAGCCCTCTCCCGTCAAGGGAGAGGGAGTTAAACGGACAGGAGGAAATCGACATGGGCTGGTTCCAGAAACTGTTACCCCCGAAGATCAAGCGCCGGGAAAACATCAGCGAGAAGAAAAGCGTGCCGGAAGGGCTGTGGCACAAATGTCCGTCCTGCGAAGCGGTGCTTTATCACTCCGACATCGAAAAAAATCTGAGCGTCTGCCCCAAGTGCGGTCATCATCACCGCATCGACGCGCGCACGCGCCTCGACTGGTTGCTCGACGCGGAAGGTCGTTTCGAGATCGGCGTGGAAGTGCTGCCGGTGGACACGCTGAAATTCAAGGACAGCCGCAAATACAGCGAGCGTCTCACCTCCGCGCAAAAAGACACCGGCGAGGAGGACAGATCGGAAGAGCGTCGTGTAGGGAAAGAGTGTA
>JAITMU010000046.1 GCA_031277195.1 Gallionellaceae bacterium
GACGATTGTGCAGGACTTTGCCTGGAGCTTTGAAGCGCCGGAGGAAGTGATAAAGTGGCATTACAGCGATCCTGCCCGTCTGCGCGAAATCGAGTCGCTGGCAGTGGAAGATAACGTGGTGGACTGGGTGTTGCGCACGGCGAAAATAAGCGACAAGGCGCTGGAATTCAACGAACTGATGAGGAACGACGGATGATTTTTGACCCGCAGGCGATGCGCGAAAACGCGCCGCAGAATGTCGGCGGCCTGGTGCCGATGGTGGTGGAATCCAGCGGACGCGGCGAGCGCGCCTACGACATTTATTCCCGCCTGCTGAAGGAGCGCGTGGTGTTCCTGGTCGGCGAGGTCAACGATTATTCGGCCAATCTGATCGTGGCGCAGATGCTGTTCCTCGAATCGGAAAATCCTGAAAAGGACATTCATTTTTACATCAACTCACCGGGCGGTTCGGTGACGGCGGGCATGGCGATTTACGACACCATGCAGTTCATCAAGCCGGATGTCAGCACGCTGTGCATCGGTCAGGCGGCGAGCATGGGCGCGTTTCTGCTTTCCGCTGGCGCGAAAGGCAAGCGCGCTTGTCTGCCCAATTCGCGCGTGATGATTCATCAGCCGCTGGGCGGATTCCGCGGTCAGGCGTCGGACATCGAAATCCATGCGAAAGAGATTTTGTATTTGAAGCGCCGCCTGAACGAATTGCTGGCGGAACACACCGGACAGTCGGTGGAAAAAATAGAGAATGACACTGACCGCGACAATTTCCTCAGCGCGGAAAACGCGATGGCGTATGGATTGGTGGACAAGGTGATGGACAAGCGCGGGTGATCGCGCGGATGAAAAAAGGAGGGCGTGATGTCGTTTGACAAGACCAAAAGTGACAAGCCGCTGTACTGTTCGTTCTGCAGCAAGAGCCAGAACGAGGTGAAGAAGCTGATCGCTGGGCCGTCCGTGTTCGTCTGCAACGAATGCATTGATTTGTGCAACGACATTCTCCGCGAAGAATTGCAGCACAGCGCGCCGGTCAAGATGGATCGCAGCGATTTGCCGACGCCGCATGAAATCCGCACGAGCCTGGATGAATATGTGATCGGGCAGGAAACCGCCAAAAAGATTCTGTCCGTCGCGGTTTACAACCATTACAAGCGGCTGAAAAACACCGACACGGACGGCGTTGAACTGGCCAAGAGCAACATCCTGCTGATCGGCCCCACCGGTTCCGGCAAGACGCTGCTGGCGCAGACGTTGGCGCGCCTGCTCAATGTGCCGTTCGTGATGGCGGACGCGACCACGCTGACGGAAGCGGGTTACGTCGGCGAAGATGTCGAAAACATCATCCAGAAATTGTTGCAGGCTTGCGAGTACGACGTGGATCGCGCGCAGCGCGGCATTGTTTACATCGACGAAATCGACAAGATTTCGCGCAAGTCCGACAACCCGTCGATCACGCGCGACGTGTCCGGCGAAGGCGTGCAGCAGGCGTTGCTGAAGCTGATCGAAGGCACCAAGGCCGCCATTCCGCCGCAGGGCGGGCGCAAGCATCCGAACACCGATTTTCTGCAGGTCGATACCACCAACATTTTGTTCATCTGCGGCGGCGCGTTTGACGGGCTGGAAAAAGTGATTCGCAACCGTTCGCAGAAGGCGGGCATCGGTTTCGGCGCGGAATTGGCCAAGCGCGATGAAGGCAAGGGCGTGGGCGAAGTGTTCCGCACCGTGGAGCCGGAGGATTTGATCAAGTTCGGCCTGATTCCCGAATTTGTCGGGCGTCTGCCGGTGGTCGCCACGCTGGAAGAGCTGGACGAAGCCGCGCTGATCCGTATCCTGTCCGAACCGAAAAACGCGCTGACCAAGCAGTATCAAAAACTGTTTGCGATGGATGGTGTGGAACTGGAGTTCGGCGAGAGCGTGCTGCAAGCCGTCGCCAAAAAGGCGCTGGAACGCAAGGCTGGCGCGCGCGGATTGCGCTCGATTCTGGAGCAGGCGTTGCTGGAGACGATGTTCGACCTGCCTTCGATGGAAAACGTGGAGAAGGTGGTGCTGGACAAGGGCGCGCACGGCGAAATCCAGCCTGTCGTGATCTATACGGGCGCGGAAGCGGCCAAGGTGGCGTAGCGACTTGAATTTTGTCGCGGCGTCACCATCTACCCAGCAGATCAACCTACGGAAACCTCTCATGTCGGATCAAAACAACGAAACCTCCCTCCACGCTCCCTTCCCGCTGCTGCCGCTGCGCGATGTCGTGGTCTTTCCGCACATGGTGATTCCGCTGTTCGTCGGCCGCGCGAAATCCATCCGCGCGCTCGAGTCGGCGATGGAAGCGGGCAAGAGCATCGTGTTGGTGGCGCAGAAATCCGCGGCGAAGGACGAGCCTTCAATCGAGGATTTGTACCGCGTCGGCAGCGTTGCCAACATTCTGCAAATGCTCAAACTGCCGGACGGCACCGTCAAGGTGTTGGTGGAAGGCACGCAGCGCGCGCGCGTGTTGCGTGTGCTGGACGGGAAAACGCATTTCGACGCCGATGTTGAATTGGTGCCGGCGGACGAGGATATTGGCCACGAGGCCGAGGCGATGCGCCGCACGCTGCTCAACCAGTTCGATCAGTACGTCAAGCTGAACAAAAAGATTCCGCAGGAAATCCTGACCTCGCTGGCGGGTATCGACGACGCAGGCCGTCTGGCCGACACCATCGCCGCGCACCTGCCGCTGAAGCTGGAGCAGAAGCAGGAAGCGCTGGAAATTTTCGACGTGAAGAAGCGGCTGGAGCATTTGCTCGGCCTGCTGGAAACCGAGCTTGACATTTTGCAGGTGGAAAAGCGCATCCGCGGTCGCGTCAAGCGCCAGATGGAAAAGAGCCAGCGCGAGTATTACCTGAACGAGCAGGTCAAGGCGATCCAGAAAGAACTCGGCGAAGGCGAGGAAGGCAGCGACTTCGACGAGATGGAAAAGAAGATCAAGTCCGCGCACATGCCGAAGGAAGCGAAAGCCAAGGCGGAATCCGAATTGAAGAAGCTCAAGCTGATGCCGCCGATGTCCGCCGAGGCGACCGTGGTGCGCAACTACATTGACGTGCTGGCGGGCTTGCCCTGGAAGAAGAAAACCAAGATCGACACCAACCTCAAGCACGCGGAAGAAGTGCTGGACGAAGACCATTACGGGCTGGAAAAGGTCAAGGAGCGCATCGTCGAATATCTGGCGGTGCAGCAGCGCGTGGACAAGATGAAAGCGCCGATCCTGTGTCTGGTCGGCCCGCCGGGCGTGGGCAAGACTTCGCTGGGGCAGTCGATCGCGCGCGCGACCAACCGCAAATTCGTGCGCATGTCGCTGGGCGGCGTGCATGACGAATCGGAAATTCGCGGCCACCGCCGCACTTACATCGGTTCGATGCCGGGCAAGGTGTTGCAGAACATGAGCAAGGTCGGCGTGAAGAATCCGCTGTTCCTGCTCGACGAAGTGGACAAGATGGGCGCGGATTTTCGCGGCGATCCGTCGTCGGCGCTGCTGGAAGTGCTGGATCCGGAGCAGAACCATACCTTCGTCGATCACTACGTCGAGGTTGAATACGACCTTTCCGACGTGATGTTCGTCGCCACCGCCAACACGATGAACATTCCGGGGCCGCTGCTGGATCGCATGGAAGTGATCCGCGTGTCGAGTTACACCGAGGATGAGAAGGTCAACATCGCTGCGCGTTACCTGATTCCGAAAGCGCTGAAAAGCAACGGCTTGAAGCCGGAGGAAATCAGCATTTCCGAGGACGCGATCCGCGACATATTGCGCTACTACACGCGCGAGGCTGGCGTGCGCGGGCTGGATCGCGAGCTGTCGAAAATCTGCCGCAAGGTGGTGAAGGCGCTGCTGATGAAAGAGAGCGGCGCGGTGACGGTGGATGCGGACAATCTGAGCGATTACCTCGGCGTGCGGCGCTATTCCTACGGCATCGCCGAGAAGGAAAATCAGGTTGGTCAGGTGACTGGTCTGGCGTGGACGGAAGTCGGCGGCGAACTGCTGACCATCGAGACGGCGGTGCTGCCGGGCAAGGGCAAGACCACCACCACCGGCAAGCTGGGCGAGGTGATGCAGGAATCCATTCAAGCGGCGCTGTCCGTGGTGCGCAGCCGCGCGCGCGCGCTGGGGCTGGCTGTTGATTTCTACCAGAACGTCGATTTGCACATTCACTTGCCGGAAGGCGCGACGCCCAAAGACGGTCCTTCCGCTGGCATTGGCATTTGCACGGCGATGGTGTCCGCGCTGACCGGCATTCCGGTGCGGGCGGATGTGGCGATGACCGGCGAAATCACGTTGCGCGGCGAAGTGCTGCCGATTGGCGGATTGAAGGAAAAATTACTGGCGGCGCAGCGCGGCGGCATCAAGGTCGTGCTGATTCCGGAGGAGAACGTCAAGGACTTGGTGGAGATTCCGGATAACATCAAAAATTCGCTGGAAATTCATCCGGTTAAATGGATTGAGCAGGTGCTGGAAATGGCGCTGGAACGCAAGCCTGAGCCGTTGCCGGAAGCGGTGCCAGCGGTCGAGTCGCTTCCTGCGGCGAGCAGTGAAAAACCGGAAGCGTCCGTACTTAAACATTGATGTTCGACGCAGTAGCTGGTAGTTTGTAGTCGGCTGCAACCCTAAAACAATGTAGCGACATGCGGCTGTTCGCTGCAAGCTGTCGGAATCACAAGCCGCTTTTTATGTATTTTCAAAGGGAGACGTCACATGAATAAATCTGATCTGATCGATGCCATCGCAACAGCCGCAGATATTTCCAAGGCTTCCGCAGGACGCGCGCTGGATGCGACGATTGATGCCATTGCAAAATCCTTGAAAAAAGATGATTCCGTGAGCCTGGTCGGCTTCGGTACGTTTTACGTTGGCAAGCGCGCGGCACGCACGGGTCGCAACCCCCGTACCGGCGCGGAAATCAAGATCAAGGCAGCGAAAACACCCAAATTTCGCGCTGGCAAAGGCTTGAAGGATGCTGTAAACTAGCGGTCTTTGTCGGGTGCTTAGCTCAGCTGGTAGAGCGTCGCCCTTACAAGGCGAATGTCGGCGGTTCGATCCCGTCAGCACCCACCAAGGTGCATGTTGCAAGAGTTTCATGGAGTGGTAGTTCAGTTGGTTAGAATACCGGCCTGTCACGCCGGGGGTCGCGGGTTCGAGTCCCGTCCACTCCGCCAGACCCAAGGCGAACGCAAGTTCGCCTTTTTTCATATGGAGCCGACGTTCTGCCGGTTCTTTTGAGATTAAACGCGTTCCATCGAGTGAGTTGCCATGTTTGATTTCGTACATCACAACCGAAAACTGATCCAGATCATTCTCGCATTGATCATCTTGCCGTTTGCCTTTTTCGGGCTGGAATCCTATCGCCAATCCGGCGCTGATGCGCTGGCCACGGTGAACGGCGACCCGATCAGCCAGCAGCAGTTCGATCAGGCGTTGCGTCAGCAGCAGGACAGGATGCGCACGGAACTGGGCGATCAGTTTGAAGTGTCCATGCTGGACGATCCGCAACTCAAGCAGGCGGTTCTCGATCGCATGATCAATGAGCAATTGCTGCGTCAGCAGGCGAACGCGCTCGGTTTGACGGTGAGCGACGCGCAGTTGAAACAGGTCATTGATGGCGTCGGGGCGTTTCAGGTGGACGGCGCTTTCAACCTGCAGGTTTATGTGACGCAACTGAAAAATCAGGGGATGACGCCGGAGGTGCACCAGGCGCAAGTGCGCGAAGCGTTGGCTCAGGAACAATTGATGGATGGCTACGCCCGCAACGGCTATGCGTCCGCCACGGTGCTGGACGGCCTGATCCGCCTGACCAAGCAGCAGCGCAAGGTGAGCACCGCGCTGATCGGTTTTAACGATTACCTGAAAGACGCGGCAGTGGACGAGGCTGCGATCAAGGATTACTACGAAAAGAACACAGCAGAGTTTCAGTTGCCGGAACGCGCTCGCATGGCGTACGTGACATTTTCTGCGGATGATCTGGCGTCGAAAGTGACGGTGAGCGACGCCGAGATCAAGGCGTATTACGACGAGCATCAATCGGAATTTGGCTCGCAGGAGCAGCGCCAGGTGGCGCACATCATGCTCGAGGCACCGGCGGACGCTTCCGATGCGGACAAGCAGGCGGCTCGCGCCGAAGCCGAGCGGGTGTTGAAGCTGGCGCAGCAGTCGCCGGACAAGTTTGCGGAACTGGCCGCGCAGTATTCCCAGGATACGGGTTCCGCTTCCAATGGCGGGGACTTCGGCACTTTTTCGCGCGGCGGGATGCCCAATCAATCGCTTGAAGACGCGGCGTTCCAGCTCAAGCCGGGCGCAATCAGCGGCGTCGTGCAATCCGATTTCGGCTATCACATTCTCAAGATTCTTTCGGTGATACCGGCGAACATCAAGCCGCTTGCCGAAGTGCACGACAGCATCGGGCAGAATTTGAAACAGCAAAAAGCCGCGGATGAGTTCGCTGAATTGGCGGATCAATTCACGGATCGGGTGTTCACGCAAAATGCCAGTCTTCAGCCCGCCGCGGATCTGGTGAGCGCGCCGGTGCAGGAGAGCGGTTGGTTGGACAAAGGCAAGCCGGGCGCGGCGCCGTGGACGGACAAGGTGCTGCAAGCCGCGTTCTCGAACGACGTAATCCACGGCAAGCGCAACAGCAGCGCCATTGAATTCAGCAACAATGCGTTGATCGCCGTGCGCCTGCTCGAATACCAGCCTGCCGGTGCGCGCCCGTTCGCCGAGGTGAGCGACGGCATCCGTCAAAAGCTGATGCATCAACAAGCGCTGGCATTGGCGACCAAACAAGGCACGGCCATTCTGGCGGAGTTGCAGCAAGGCGGCAGCCCGAAGGTGCAATGGAGCGCGCCGCAGAACATCGTTTACGCGCAGGCGATGAGCCAGGGCGAATTGGGGCATCAGGTTTTCCAGGCGGATGCGGCGAAGCTCCCCGCTTACGCTGGCATGGAAAATCCGCAACTGGGTTATCTCATTGCGCGTGTCGAAGCCGTGACGGAAGGGACGGTGGATGAGGCCGCGCGCAAAGCCTACACGCAGGAAATGCGGGAGTTGACCGGCGACGAAGCGTTGCGGGCTTACCTGACCGAACTCAGAAAGAGCGCGAAGATTGAATTCAAGGGATTCGCAACGGCGGGCGAGAACTGATCGCGACTTCACCGCTGTCCCGCAATTTCTGTACTCCCTGTTCCGTCATTCCCGCGAAAGCGGGAATCCAAGGACTTTCGTTTTTTACCAACAATCTTGGGGGAATAAAACATCAAATCCAACGTCCTTGGATTCCCGCTTTCGCGGGAATGACGGTAGAGGTAGCTGGTATGGGGGAGAAAATAGATTGGGAACTACCCAACGATCAAGCGTCTGTCGTTCCCAATGCCGTTGTGTTGAATCCGCCGTCAACGTAGGTGATTTCGCCGGTGACGCCGCTGGCCAGATCGCTGCACAGGAAAGCCGCGACGTTGCCGACTTCTTCAATGGTGACGTTGCGTTTCAGCGGGGCGTTTTTGGCATTGTAGGCAAGCAATTTGCCGAAGTCGCCGATACCGGCGGCAGCCAGCGTCTTGATCGGTCCGGCAGAAATGCCGTTGACGCGAATTCCCATCAGTCCCAGGTGCATTGCCAGATAACGCACGCTGGATTCCAGGCTGGCCTTGGCCATTCCCATCACGTTGTAATGCGGCATGGTGCGCACCGCGCCCAGATAACTCAGCGTGAGCAGCGATGCGTTGGGGGTCAGCATCGGCAGCGCTGCCTTGGCCATCGCCGGAAAGCTGTAGGCGCTGATGTCGTGCGAGATGCGGAACGCTTCGCGGCTGAAACCATCCAGAAAATCGCCAGCCAGCGATTCGCGCGGCGCAAATGCGATGGCGTGGACGAAGCCGTCGAACTTGTCCCAGTGCTTGCCGAGGTCGGTGAACAGTTGGGCGATTTCCTCGTCGCTGGCGACATCGCAGGGAAACACCAGCTCGCTGTCGAACGCTTTGGCCATCTCCAGCACACGCTCCTTGACCCGCTCACCCTGGTAGGTAAACGCCAGTTGCGCGCCTTCGCGGTGCATCGCCTGCGCGACGCCATAGGCGATGGAGCGATTGCTGATCATTCCGGTCACCAGAATGCGTTTGTCGGTCAAAAATCCCATGCTGATCCTCTGTGAAAGGTTGTTGCCAAAGTTGGCTGATTATAGCAAATGAAAACGGCACATCCGGTCACTGCGCGAGTTATTGCGACGGCGCGGGCAGGGAAAGCGGATCGTGTCGCGGCAGATACAAACGGAAGGCGTTGTTCTCGCCTTCGGATGAGGATACTTCGGTGTATCCGCCGTGGAATTTGGCGATCCAGCTCACCAGATAAAGTCCCAGGCCGCTGCCGTGAACGTCGCCATCGTGCTGTCCGCGCGCGTATTTTTCAAAAATGCGCGCTTGCAATTCAGGCGGGATGCGGGCGCCGTGGTTGCAGACTTCCAGGCACAGCATGTCGTTGCCGCCCGGCAGGACGCGCAGCAGGATTTCATCGTTCGATACGGAATACTTGCGCGCATTGTCCAGCAGGTTGGTGATGGCGATTTCGATCAGCTTCCAGTCGGCATGGAGCGAGGTGTCGCCAATCCAGGGTTCAAAGCGGACGGCGTGGCTGGAGTGTTCCGAAGGTTTGCGCGCGATTTCCGCGCACACCTGATTGAGGTTGCCGGGCTTCAGGTTGGGGCCGTGCTTGTCCATGTCCAGCCATTTTTCCGAGAGAAAGGTGCCCATCAGCGCGGAAAGCTGCCGCACCGAGCGCATGATTTTTTCGATGCGCGGCAGCATGTCGGGATGCTCTGATTGCGCCAGCACGCGCAACATTTGCGCGGTGTTGCCGATGACGGCGACGGGGCTGCGCATTTCGTGCGACATGAGCGCCATCAAATTGGCCTGAATCTCGCGGCCATTGCGTTCGTGTTGCAGGGATATTTCCAGCATTTCCCGCGCATCGGAAAGCTGGTGCGTGCGTTTCTCGATTTCGGTTTCCAGCCAGTGCTGCGTGTTTTCAATGGCGGCAGCCATGTCGCGCACCTTCAACGCAAGTTCCCGCGCTTCCTCGCTGCTCTCCCGCACCGGTCTGGACGTGTAATCGCCGCGATGGATGCGGGACACCACATCGGCCAGCCGCGCCGAAGGTTCCAGCACCAGCCGGTGCAATGACAGCGCCATGATGGCCAGCAACAACAGCGTGCTGGTGACGACGACCAGCACCATGCGGATGAAATCCAGTTGCGGCAACAGCATGGACGTGTCCAGCAAGGTGAGGTGATACCAACTGAGTTCAGGCAGCGTGGACATGCCGGCCAGATAACGCTTGCCGTCAATCTGCAAAAAGCCGATCTCCACCTTTTGACTGGCGCTGCCCAGGCTTTCGATGGCTTGCAGTATCCATTGCCGGTTGCGTTGCGAGCCGACGACCACGTTGGAAGGGCGGGGCTGATCCTGGTAGCTCGGCACGCTTGGGAAATCAACACGGTCGGCGCCGTTGTATATCTGGATGGCGGTGTTCCGGTCGATGATCATGCTCGTGATGCCGGGGAGCCGCGTGTAGGTGTTCTTGGCAAAGGCGTGGAGATCAATGCCGATTCCCACCACGCCGGAACTTTTGTTGTTGGCGCGAATGGGCACCATGACCCAGATTCTGCTGACGCCGAGATGACTGTCCGTCGCGATGCGGACATATTGGTTTTTGTTGCTTTTGACGAAATCGAAAAACCAGGCGTCGTCCGCCGACGTCGGGTCAAGGGCGTACGCCGCTGCTGGATGTGGTTGTCGTAGTAAAACGTGTTTGAATCGGTGAGGGCAACGAAATAATCGTGTCCGGAGAAATTGCGGCGCATCTGGGCAATGGCGAGCTTGTGACGGGTTTCGTCGCGTTCATTTGCCACCCAGTCCTCGACCAGCGGGTCGTTTGCCGTTTGGCGCACCAGCGGAATTTCGCTGACCAGCGGCTGCAGGGTGTGCGCCTTGCTGTACAACGTCTGGCTTTCGGTAAAGCGTTGGCCGATACGCGCCACCAGACTTTCGGTGAAGCTGTCGAACACCGCCCAGTTGAGCAGCCCGAAAAACAGCGAAGACACCCCCATAATCAGCAGGAAACGACTCTGCAGACTCAGACTGTCCAGATGGGACCGAATCCGCGAGACGAGTGAAGTACCGTTATTGGGGCTGGATGTCATCTTGAAATTCTACATTTCCTGACGCTAGACAGATAATATGATATAAAAGGTGACAGTGTGGTATAAACAGCAAATGCGTGTACACAAGGTGATTACATAAAATTATGGCACGAATTATCCTGGTAGAAGATGACACGGAGCAGAAAGAAGAACTTCAGCTTTTTCTGATGCATGCGGGTCATGAGGTGCTGGCCGTTGGTAGCGGCGCGTCGCTTGAGCGCGGATTGACGCGGTTCGTTCCTGACATTGTGTTGCTGGACTGGAATCTTCCCGATGAGCCGGGCATTGATCTTGCGGCCAAATTGCGCGAGCGATTCGGCTCCAAGGTCGGCTTGGTCATGGTCACGGCGCGCAGCATGGCGATGGATCGCGTCGAATCCCGCCGCGCCGGCATCGACAATTATCTGGTCAAGCCGATTGATTTTGACGAATTGCTGGTGCTGATTGAAAACTTGTTGCAGCACCTCAAGGTGGAGGAGACTGGCGATGATGACGTGTGGATTTTGTCGCCGTTGCGCTCGGAGTTGTCGCCGCCGGGGCAGCCCCCGATTTCCCTGACCGGCTGGGAGATGATGTTCCTGCAAGCGTTGACGTCCATGCCCACCTTGCGCGCGGATCGCGATACGCTGATCCGGGCGCTGGGCAAAAATCCGCTGGTCTATGATCCCCGCGCGCTCGAAGCCAACATCAGCCGTCTGCGCCGCAAACTGCCGCAACTGGCGGATGGTCGCAATCCCCTGCAAGCCATCCGTGGCGTGGGATACCAATTCCTGCGCCCGCTCAAGGTTGTAAATTAACCTCGCCCCTGCAAATCCATTGCCTTGCGGAAACAAGCCGACGCCTCGTTCGGCTTGTTGAGTTCTTCCGCCAACTGCCCCAATTTCATGTAAGCGTCGTGGCTGGGCGTCAAGCTGATGCTGGCATCCAGATAGGCTTCGGCTTTGCCCCATAGCCGCTGGCGCACACACAGCTTGCCCAACGACAGCAGCAACGCGGCATCGCTGTGGTGCTGGGCAAGCCAGCGTTCCGCCTGATCAATCTGTTCCAATGTGTCATCACCGGCGACATCGCCATACAGCGCGGCGAGGCCGCTATCCCAATGCACGTTCAGGCTGTCCGTCAAGATCTGCCGCGCGTTGCGGAATTCGTTGAAGCGCATGAAGGCGCGCGCGCCGC
>JAITMU010000186.1 GCA_031277195.1 Gallionellaceae bacterium
ACACCTCCCACCTCATCAGCAAATCCATCAATGCGTCTTCCACCTCTGTCGCGCGCTGCTGCAATTGCCGCGCGCGTTCAGGGTCGTCTCGATACAACACTCCGCTGCTCAACGCCGCCGCGATGTCTTCCTGCTCGCGTTCCAGCGCTGAAATCCGTTGCGGCAATTCATCCAGCTCGCGCTGTTCCTTGAAACTCAATTTCCCCTTCTCCCGCGAGGGGAGGGGGAGCGAAGGCGAGCCCCTGCCCTTCTTTGCCTCTTTCACCAACGACTTGTCCGCAACCTGTTCCGCCTCATACCGTTTCGCCCGCACCCAATCCTCATACCCGCCCACATACTCCCGCAGCCGCCCCTCGCCCTCGAACGCGATCACCTGCGTCACCACGTTATCGAGAAACGCGCGGTCATGGCTCACCAGAAACAGCGTGCCGTCGTAATTCGCCAGCAATTCCTCCAGCAATTCCAGCGTCTCAACATCGAGATCGTTGGTCGGTTCGTCCAGCACCAGCACGTTCGCCGGACGCGTAAACAATCGCGCCAGCAGCAAACGATTACGCTCGCCGCCGGAGCAGCTTTTCACCGGCGAACGCGCGCGCTCCGGCGCAAACAAGAAGTCGCCGAGATAGCTGATAACATGTTTCCGCGCGCCGCCGATCTCGACGTAATCCGAACCGGGGCTGATGGTATCGGCCAGCGTCGCTTCGTCGTCGAGCTGTTCGCGCAACTGGTCGAAATACGCCACGCTGATTTTCGTCCCCAATTTCACCGTGCCAGAATCCGGCTGCATCTCGCCCAGGATGATTTTCAGCAAAGTGCTTTTGCCCGCGCCATTCGGCCCCAGCAAACCAATCTTGTCGCCGCGCTGAATGCGGCAGGAAAAATCGTTGATGATTTTGCGTGCGCCAAACGATTTGCACACATGATTCAACTCCGCCACCAGCTTGCCCGAGCGCTCGCCGGTTTCCAGATTCATTTCCACCTTGCCCTGCCGCTCGCGCCGCGCCGCGCGCTCCAACCGCAGGCGTTCCAACCGCCGCACGCGGCCTTCGTTGCGCGTGCGTCGCGCCTCCACGCCTTTGCGTATC
The DNA here is from genome assembly GCA_031277195.1 of Gallionellaceae bacterium. GTDB lineage: Bacteria > Pseudomonadota > Gammaproteobacteria > Burkholderiales > Gallionellaceae > JAITMU01. The sequence continues at coordinate 1,086 of JAITMU010000186.1, forward strand.
CAGACTTCCTCTTGCGCCAGCACCTTGTCGAACTTCGCATTGACCACCGCTTCGTCAGCCAGCATCCGCTCCTTGATTCTCTGGTAAGCGGAAAAATTTCCGGGGAAAGAAGTGAGATTGCCGCGATCCAGTTCAACGATGCGCGTCACCACGTTGTCGAGAAATTTGCGGTCATGCGTCACCAGCAACACGCTGCCGCGAAACGCATTGAGCAGACCTTCCAGCCATTCAATCGAATCAAAATCCAGATGATTGGTCGGCTCGTCCAGAATCAACACCTCCGGCTCCGCCACCAACGCCTGCGCCAGCGCCACGCGCTTTTTGCCGCCACCGGAAAGCGTGCCGACGCGCGTATCCGCCTCCAACCCCAAACGCTGAATCGCCGTCTCGATGCGCGCCTGCACCGCCCATCCCTGCTGCGCTTCCAGCTTGGTCTGCAACGCCTGCATCGCCTCCAGCAACTTGTCGTAATCCGCCTCCGGCTCGGCAAGCTGATTCGACAAATGGTGGTAGTCGCGCAGCAATCCCTGCAACTCCCCCAAGCCGCGCGCCACCTCGTCGAACACCGTCGCCGCATTGTCCAGCGGCGGCTCCTGGCTCACATAACACACCCGCACGCTCGGCGCGCGCCACACCACGCCATCATCCAGCGTCGCCACGCCCGCCAACACCTGCAACATGCTGGATTTTCCTCCGCCATTACGCCCGATCAACCCCACCCGCTCGCCCTCGTCGAGTTGAAAATCGACGTGATCGAGCAAAGCGACATGACCAAAAGCGAGACTAGCGTTATCGAGGGTAAGGTAGGGCATGAAAGCGATCCGGCATCCAAATGAAGCCGCACATTTTACGTTAAAATGCGCGCGCAGCCCCTGTAGCTCAGTGGATAGAGCGACCCCCTCCTAAGGGGTAGGCCACACGTTCGATTCGTGTTCGGGGCGCCAGACTTTTCGATGTTGATGAAAAGGCAAACCCCGCCCTACGCTCGCTACATTCCGTTATCTGCCTGCGAATGAGCGCGTATCCATTCCGCCAGCGCAGCTTCGTCCAGTTGACCCGAAGCAAGGTTGAGTATCGTCAGCACGCATTCCTCGTCGGACGCTTCGAGCGTATAGCCATTGAGGTTGAGAAAAACTTCCAGCGCAACAAAGGCCGTGCGTTTGTTGCCATCTGCAAAAGGATGATTGCGCGCGATGCCGAAAGCGTAGCTTGCAGCAAGCGCAGCCGCATCGACATCTGCGCCATAACTCACCAAATGTTCAGGGCGCGCCAACGCCGAAGAAAGCAAGCCTTCGTCGCGTATCCCGCTCAGCCCGCCATGTTCAGCCAGTTGCTCATCATGCGCAGCCAGAATCATGCGCATGCTGAGCCACACCCAGGATTCGTTCGCGCTCATCATTTGGCAAGTTCGCGCAGCACGTTGCGCCGCTTCTTCATCACCTGACGCGCGGCCTCCATCTGCTGC
>JAITMU010000102.1 GCA_031277195.1 Gallionellaceae bacterium
AGACGCAGTGCGCTTCGTCGATGGCGAACAACGCGAGGCGATTTTCCTGATACAGCGTCTCCAGCAGATTGAGAAAACCCTCCGTCAGCAATCGCTCCGGCGCGACGTAGAGTAATTTCAAATCGCCGCGCAGCGTGCGTCGCCACACGTCACGCGCGGCTTCCGCGTCCAACGTGGACTTGAGAAACGCCGCTGGCACGCCAAGTTGCGCCAGCGCATCGACTTGATCCTGCATCAATGCGATCAAGGGCGAGACGACGATGCTGACGCCATCGCGCAGCAGTGCGGGAATTTGATAGCACAGCGACTTGCCGCCGCCGGTCGGCATCAACACCAGCGCATCGCCGCCTGCAGTGACGTGTTCAACGATGTCTTGCTGCGCGCCGCGGAAGGATTCGTAGCCGAAGGTGTCGCGGAGGATTTGGTGGGGGGAAGTCATGGTTGGGGGAAGTTATCACAGATGGGAATGCTATGATTGCCCCAGTCCCCATTTTTCAGGAACCCGCACCAATGACTCCGCGCACCGTCTCCACCCGCCCCTACCCCGACCAAAAGCCCGGCACTTCCGGCTTGCGAAAAAAAGTGACAGTGTTCCGCCAGCCGCATTACCTCGAAAATTTTGTGCAAAGCATTTTCGACAGCATCGCCGCGCCGCCGGGATCGACGCTGGCGCTGGGTGGCGATGGTCGTTATTACAACCGCGAAGCGATTCAGGTCATCCTGAAAATGGCCGCTGCCAATGGTTTTGGCCGCGTGCTGGTCGGCTGCGGCGGGATTTTGTCCACACCGGCGGCGTCGCACGTCATCCGCAAATATCAGACTTTCGGCGGGCTTGTCCTGTCCGCCAGCCATAATCCCGGCGGGGCGGACGGCGATTTCGGCATCAAGTTCAACATCGCCAACGGCAGCCCCGCGCCGGAAAACATCACCGAAGCGATCTTCGCGCGCAGCAAGGAAATCAGCGAATACCGCATCTGCGAAGCTGCCGATGTCGCGCTGGACACGCTCGGCGCAACTTCGCTCGGCAACATGCAAATTGAAGTGATTGATCCGGTGACGGACTACGCCGACCTGATGGAATCGCTGTTTGACTTCGCCGCGATTCGCGCGCTGCTTGCGGGCGGATTCCGCCTGCGCTTCGATGCCATGCACGCAGTGACCGGCCCTTACGCCAGAGAAATTTTCATCAACCGCCTCGGCGCATCGGCGGAAAGCGTGATGAACGCCGTGCCGCTGGAGGATTTCGGCGGCGGACATCCCGACCCCAATCTGACTTACGCGCCCGATTTGGTCGCGGCGCTGTACGGCGAAGATGCGCCGGATTTCGGCGCAGCTTCCGACGGCGACGGCGACCGCAACATGATTCTCGGACAGCGTTTTTTCGTCACCCCCTCCGACAGCCTCGCCGTGCTTGCCGCCAACGCGACGCTTGCGCCGGGCTACACGCAGGGACTGGCGGGCATCGCGCGCTCGATGCCGACCAGCGCCGCCGCCGACCGCGTGGCTGCCGCGCTCGGCATTCCCAGTTTTGAAACGCCGACCGGCTGGAAATTTTTTGGCAACCTGATGGACGCAGGCCGCGTCACGATGTGCGGCGAAGAAAGTTTCGGCACCAGTTCCAGCCATGTGCGCGAAAAAGACGGCCTGTGGGCGGTGCTGTTCTGGCTCAACGTCCTCGCCGCGCGCAAGCAGCCGGTGGAAACCATCGTGCGCGAACATTGGGCGAAATTTGGGCGCAACTTCTACTCCCGCCACGATTACGAAAACCTGCCGGTCGAAGCGGCCAACGGCGTGATTTCGCACCTGCGCGAAAATTTCGCCGCGCTCGCCGGCGCGCAATTTGGCCAGTACACCGTGCAAGGTTGCGACGATTTCAGTTACACCGACCCGATAGACGGCAGCGTCAGTCACAATCAAGGCACGCGCATTTTGTTCACCGACGGCTCGCGCATCGTGTTTCGTCTGTCCGGCACCGGCACCGAAGGCGCGACGCTGCGCTTGTATCTGGAAGCGTTCGAGGCCGATGTTTCGCGCCACGCGCTCGACGCGCAGGACGCGCTGGCGGAATTGATTGCCATCGCGCACCGGATTTCGGAATTGCGGGAACGCACCGGACGGGAACAGCCGACGGTGATTACCTGAGATGTTCGTACCGCGCGGGGCAAGCCCCGCCCTATGCTTTGCGTTGCTGCTGTTCAGCGCAACGTCAGGCGCAGCCACCCTGCAAGGCCGGATCGTGCGCATCATCGACGGCGATTCGCTTGTGCTGCTCGACAATCAAAATACCCAGCATGAAATCCGCCTGGCGGAAATCGACGCGCCGGAACACAAACAGCCTTTCGGCAATCGCGCAAGACAATCGCTCGCTGATCTGGCGTTCAAACGCGAGGCGACGGCGGAGTGTCCGGTGAAAGACAAATACGGTCGGTCGGTTTGTCGGGTGACGGTAGGCGAAGTCGACGTGAATCTCACGCAGGTGCAGCGGGGAATGGCCTGGGCTTATTCGCAATACGTGACGGATTACCGTTTTTTTCAGGCGCAACGGGAAGCGCGAGCGGCGAAGCGGGGGTTGTGGAAAGAGGGGCAACAGGTTCCGCCGTGGGATTGGCGGCATAGGAAATAGGCTCCGTCACTCCCCTCCTCTGCATCCCGTCCTCCGTCATTCCAGCGAAAGCTGGAATCCAGCAAAAACATACACTCCGCGTAGCGGACAAAACCATGTTGTCCGGCTACGCCGGAATATTTTGATAAATGCGCTGGATTCCAGCTTTCGCTGGAATGACGGGAGTAATAGAGTGCGGCGGGAATGACGAAGGGAAGCCTACGAAACAGACTTCACCTCCACCCCCGCCTCCCCGCGCGCAAATCTCACCGCCAGCCGCTCGCCCGTTTTCAGCGTCGCGCTATCCGTGACAATCGCGCCCTGCTCATCCCTCACCAGACTGTAACCGCGCGCCAATACCTGTTCGGGATCAAGATGCGCCAAGTGCTGCCGCATTCCGCTCAAGCGCAGATCGCGGCTTTCCAGTGTGCGCTGCATGGCGCTTTGCAAACGGCGACGCCATTCTGATTGGCGGGCGGACAACACCGCGAAATCGGGACGCGATCGGCGTAACCGTTGCTGCAACGCCGCAAGCTGCTGCGCCTGCTGCTGCATTTTTTGTGCGGGATGCACGAGGCGGCGCTGCAAGAAATCAAGCTGTTGCATGGCCTGCTCGAAGCGGCGCTGGCTGGCACGTTGCAGACGCCGTTCCAGATGCTCGAGGCGCAACGACAATTCGGCGCGATCCGGCACGGCGAGTTGCGCGGCGGCGGTCGGCGTGGCGGCGCGCGCATCGGCGGCGAAGTCGGCAATGGTGAAGTCGGTTTCGTGACCGACGCCGCTGATGACGGGAATCGCGCTGGCGGCGATTGCGCGCGCGACAATTTCCTCGTTGAACGCCCACAAATCTTCGATGCTGCCACCGCCCCGACACACGATCAGCACGTCGCATTCGACGCGCGCGTTCGCGGTTTCGATGGCTTGCGCGATTTTCTGCGCCGCGCCGTCGCCTTGCACTGGCACCGGATACACCACCACCGGCACGCTCGGCATCCGCTTGCGCAAGGTGGTCAGCACGTCGCGCAGCGCGGCGGCTTGCAAGGAGGTGACGACGCCGATCTGGCGCGGCATGAACGGCAAAGCCCGTTTCTTCGCCGCGGCAAACAATCCTTCGCTTTCCAACTTCTGCTTGAGCCGTTCAAATGCTTCGTACAACGCCCCCAACCCTGCCGGACGCGCGTACTCGACTGCAAGTTGAAAATCGCCGCGCGCTTCGTACAGTGTCACCGACGCCCGCACTTCAATCTGCATTCCGTTCTTCGGCTGCCAGTCGAGAGACAGGTTTTTTTGACGGAACATGACGCAGCGCACCTGCGCTTGTTCATCTTTCAAGGAAAAATACCAATGCCCCGAAGCGGCGCGGACAAAGTTGGAAATTTCCCCGCCCACCCATAGCGGCGGCAGCGCGTTTTCCAGCAAATCCCGCGCTGTTTGGTTCAATTCGCGCACGCTCAACACGCGGCTTTTTTCAGGTTCATTCGAGAAAAAATTCATGTTGACAAGCCAAGATAATTCACAACCCTAATAAAACTGTCACTTTCAGGCGAAGTGGGCAATTCACCTTACGACAACTTACGATATCCTGTTGTTTTTGCTTTATTTTTTATTTGCTCAAAAAATGGGCAATTTGGTAAAAAGATTGCCGGATAAGGGTTTGAATGTTGCAATCAAGTGAATTCCCACAAAGTTATCCACAGATTCTGTGCACAACTGAAAAAGCGCTTGCGGGATGCCGGTTTGGCGATTTCCGCCTCGCCTGAACCTTGCTCAAACAGATGCGACACGATAGAGTTGCACCTTCCTTGCAGTCCTGACAAACCGTCTCAAGCATATCGGAGAAATCGCGTGTTAGCCATCGTTGAAGCCGCCGGTTGGCCTATTTGGTTGTTGATTGTCGCCTCCATCGTCGCCGTTGCGGTGATTGTGGAGCGGCTGATTTTCCTGCGCGCCAGCAACGTCACGCCCGCAGGCCTGTTTGATGAAACCGTCAACGAGTTGCGTCAGCGCGGCTTGAGCGACGCGCTGCTCACGAATCTGGCTCAAGGCTCGCCGCTGGGGCGCGTGTTCGCCGCCGGATTGAAGCAAACCAAAAGCTCTCCCGAAATAATGAAGGAATCCATCGAGGAAGCCGGACGCACCGTCGCCTACGAACTGGAACGCTTTCTCACCACGCTGGGCACCATCGCCTCGATCAGTCCCCTGCTCGGTTTGTTCGGCACCGTCATCGGCATGATCGAAATTTTCGGCGCGCCCAGCGCCGCCGGAGACGCCCCGACCATCCTCGCGCACGGCATCTCGGTTGCGCTCTACAACACCGCGTTTGGCCTGATCGTCGCCGTGCCTAGCATGATTTTCTACCGTCATTTCCGCGCCAAGGTGGACGGCTTCGTGATCGACATGGAACAGCAATCCGTCAAACTGGCTGAAATCGTGCACGGAGCGCGCAAGGCATGAACTTCCGCCGTGGTCGCGCCCGCGAGGAACCGGAAATCAATCTGATTCCGATGATCGACGTGCTGCTGGTGATCCTGATTTTCATGATGGTCACCACCACCTACACCAAATTCTCCGAGCTGCACATCAATCTGCCCAAAGCCAACGGCGAGCAATCCGCGCAAAAACCCGATCAGATCACGGTCTCGGTGGATGCCAATGGTCAGTATGCGATCAACGGCGTGACGGCAGACTACACCAACGTGTTTGCCTTTGCCGAATTGCTCCGCAGCGTGGTCGGTGATCGTCAAAATCCCGTCATCATCATCAGCGCGGATAAAAAAACGGCGCATCAGGATGTGATCAACGTCATGGAAGCGGCGCGCATTGACGGGTATGAACGGATTACGTTTACGACGAGCAGGAATTGACCCGCGCGCTACCGTCATTCCAGCGAAGGCTGGAATCCAGTTGAAAATAAATAACCCGCGCAGCGGACAAAACCTCATCGTCCGGCTACGCCGGAATTGTCTGACGAGCTGGATTCCAGCTTGCGCTGGAATGACGGGGGATTGCTGGTTGCATGTGTAATTCCTCCTTCATAAAGAGACCACCCCAAACAACCCATGCAAACCTCCCGCACCCACTGGCTGGAACGACACTGGTACCGCATCACCCCGCTGCACGCCATTTTGCTGCCGATCAGTCTGATCTTTCTGCTGCTCACTTTCGCGCGTCGCGCGCTTTACGCCGTTGGCATCCTGCGTAGCGAGGCGTTGCCCGTCCCGGTCATCGTCGTTGGCAACATCACCGTCGGTGGCACGGGGAAAACGCCGTTGACGCTGTGGCTGGCGCAACAACTGATCGCCGCAGGACGACGGCCGGGCATCATCAGTCGTGGTTTTGGCGGCGACAACGTTGCGCCGCGCGCCGTGGGTTCGCATGACGACGCCGAAGCCGTCGGCGATGAGCCTTTGCTGATGGCGCGACGCGCGCTGTGTCCGGTCTGGATCGGGCGCGATCGCGCCGCCGCCGGTCGCGCCTTGCTCGCGGCGCATCCCGAATGTGACATCATCATCAGCGACGATGGCTTGCAGCATTACCGGCTGCGGCGCGACGCGGAGATCATCGTCGTCGATGGCAAACGTCGTTTCGGTAACGGCTTCCCGCTGCCCGCCGGTCCCTTGCGCGAATTGCCGTCGCGGCTGAAACGCGCCGCCGCTGTCGTCGTCAACGGCGGCAAAATCACGCCAGGCACATATCAAATGCAACTCGAAGGCGCGACGTTCTACAACCTGCGCGACCCCGCCCTGCGCCGTTCCGCAGACGATTTCCGCAACATGACGCTGCACGCCGTCGCCGGTATCGGCAATCCGCGCCGCTTCTTCGACCAGCTTGCCGTCTTCGGTTTGCGCGCGCTGTGTCATCCGTTTCCCGACCACTACCGCTACACGCCCGCCGACCTCGCCTTTGCCGATGCCGACGCCATACTCATGACCGAAAAAGATGCGGTAAAATGCGCGCCGTTCGCCGACGAAAAATGCTGGGCGCTGCGCGTGGACGCGCACATCGACCCGGCGCTCATCCCTCTCATCCTGAAAAAGGTTGCTCCGCATGGATCCCAAGCTGCTTGAAATTCTGGTCTGCCCCTTGTGCAAGTCGCCGCTGGTTTATCGCAAGGCCGAACAGGAACTGGTGTGCAAAGCCGACCAACTTGCCTACGCGATCAAGGACGGCATTCCGGTGATGCTCGCCGACGAAGCGCGCGCAATGACGCCGGAAGAAGTCGAGCAACTCCGCTGATGAATTTTCATGTCGTCATTCCGGCGCGCTTCGCTTCCACCCGCCTGCCGGGCAAGCCGCTGCTGCCGATTGCGGGCAAGCCGATGGTGATTCGCGTCGCGGAACAGGCGGCGAAAAGCGGCGCGCAGGAAATCTGGATCGCCACCGATCATCACCCCATTCTCGCCGTCGCGCATGAACATGGCTTCAAGGCCTGTCTCACTCGCGCGGATCACGTCAGCGGCACGGATCGCATCGCCGAAGTTGTCGAACAGCGCGGCTGGGGCGACCATGACATCGTCGTCAATGTGCAGGGCGACGAACCTTTGATTCCGCCGGATTTGATCCGCGCCGTCGCGCAACATCTGCACGATCATCCCGATTGCGCCATCGCCACGGCGTGTCATCCGATTCATGACGAAGCTGCGCGGCAAAATCCCAACGTCGTCAAAGCCGTGCTGGACAAGGACGGCAACGCGCTCTATTTCAGCCGCGCGCCGATTCCCTGGCCGCGCGACGGCGCGTCACAACATGACGCCGCGCTGCGCCACATCGGCATCTACGCCTATCGCGCCCGCTTTCTGCGCGCCTTCCAGCAACTAGCACCCGCGCCGATTGAGCAGATCGAAGCGCTGGAACAACTGCGCGCGCTCTGGCATGGTTATCGCATTGGCGTGACAATTACCGACGATGCGCCGCCTGCGGGGGTGGATACGGAAGACGATTTACATGCGGCGCGGCAAATTTATGCAAAACAATCCACCTAGCGCCAAACCCACCCCCTCTCCCTTGATGGGAGAGGGTTGGGGAGAGGGTGAAAATGCCTCGCCAAGCCCCCTCTCCCCCCGCCCCTCTCCCACAAGGGGCGAGGG
>JAITMU010000185.1 GCA_031277195.1 Gallionellaceae bacterium
AGATCCGCCTGATGATGCTTTTGCCAATTCCCTTCCGCATCGCGATAACGGTCAAAGCGTTCAACCAGACAAGATTGCGCCGCTTCGATATAGCGCACCTCGGCAACGCCAAGACCGCATTTTTTCGCCGCCATCATCATCAAGGTTTCGTTCGCCGCCGTCGCCCACACCTTTGCGCCCGCATGCACGATGTCGGGCTTCAGAATGTGCGTCGTCAACGCGCCGCCCATCGGCAACTGCGGCGCGGCATTCGGCGTTTCCAGATAAAGCAGAATTTTGTACTGCGCGCCCGATATGGTGTTGCCTTGCAGCGTCGAAGCGATCTCATCCTCGTGCAACGCCGCGCCGGATTCCTGCACCGATGCCCAGGTCGTATTGAGATAGCGCGCGGGTTCGATGTGGTCGTGCGCGGTAATCACCAGCGCCCCAACCGTCTCGCCGCCCAAAACTTCAAGCAAACCAAACACGGTTGACACATGATGCCGCGCTTCCACAATGGCGCGCTGCTCGCCTTCCGGCAGCAGGTTTTCAAAGAAAGCGGCGACCTTCGCGTCCGATTGAAGATCGGGCGACAGCGGAATCACATCGGCAAACGGCGACGGGATTTTGCCCGCCGCGCAGTCGCCAACGTAACGAAAAGACAGCGGCTCGGAATCGTACAAAATCCCCAACAACTGCCGCCCCTGAAAAACATTGAGCGTTTTCATGCGCCGCCTTTCCGGCGAATCACGACTTCAAGCCCCGCGAGCGCAAGCAATTCCAGAAGTTTTTGCGCCTGTATCGTTTCCTTGCCGTTTTCCGCGTCCACAACAAAACGGTTCCCCACATTCGCCAACGTGGCAAATTCCGCCTGCGTCATGCCCGCCTGCTTTTTTCTTGCCTCACGCAACAGCGCGCCGATTTCTTTCGTGCGGGTGACGACAACCTGGTTCATGGCGACCTCGCTTAAATTATTACCGTTCGGGAAAAATACAGAATGGTAGTGTGAAAGTCAATGGAAAAATTACCGATGGGTAATTTTATACAGCGAGTAGGCTGGGTTGAGCAACGCGAAACCCAGCATGGTGAGGTCAAATTGGTACGGATTGCCGGGTTTCGCCTACGGCTCAACCCAGCCTACAAGTGGCGCATAGCATTTGATATTCCCGATCGGGAGCAAAAAACACGGCGCTTATTCCACCCTCAAGCCTGTTAGCTGTTGCCGAAGCCACTTGAGGAGACTGACACGCATGTTCACCATCGCCTACACCCACCATCGCGGCAAGCGGTCGCCGCATCAGCAAGATGCGCTTTGGAATGGCAGGCAAGCCATTCAGGAAAAAGCGATCGCAAGCGCCGCTTACCCGTGTCACGCCGATTCCTTGTTGCTGGCCGTAGCCGATGGCATAGCCAACAGCCCGTCGCCACATCTCGCAAGCCGTTTTGTCATCGAGACGCTGGGGCAGATGGGCAGCGATGCGCCGCTTACTCCCAGGCTGGTGCGCGATATACACGGTCGTTTATGCGACCGTTACGCCAAAGGGAAAACCCTGGGCAGCACAACCACGCTGGTTGCCGCCCGCTGCGCGGGTGACGCTTGCGAGATCGTCAACGTCGGCGACAGCCGCGCTTATCGGATTTCGGCAACCGGCGAATGGACGCAGTTGAGCCGCGACCACACCCTTCTCAATGACTTGATCGACGAAGGCATGGCCGAATCCGGCGTGGAATACGCCGGCCTGTATCAAATGCTGGCACACTGCCTCGCCGCCGACCACGAGGAGGACAGCTTCGCCGTGCATCACTGCCGCACGCCTTTTCTTCGCGGCGACAATCTGCTGCTATGCAGCGACGGCCTGCACGATGTGTTGAGCGATGAAAAATTGTGCGGCCTGTTTGATGCTTCGATCTCCCCACTCGACCAGGTAAAACGCTGGCGCAAGGCGGTGATGGCCGCGGGAGCGCCGGATAATTTTTCGATTATTTTGGCGCGGCGAGGATGAAACAACGCGCCATTCCTGCTTGGAGATGCTGGGATTTCATCCCAGCCTACTTGGAAGAACAACATCGTTACGCCTTCGAGCCTCCCCAAATCGGGCTACAATAACCCCTTGAAAACAGCCTGATTACCCTAGGCTGTTTCTGGAGGCGACATGGAAACCAGCCCTGTTAAAACCTATCAACACCACGGGATATCTCTCGTTGGCGGGTATCAGATGTGGAGCAATCCGGCTGCGATGTGGACGGAGAGCGCCATTCCGGTAGTTCTCGCGCGCCCAACTTTTCTTTCGCTGGTTTTACTGGCGGGGAAATTTGGCAAGGGCAAATTGCTATCTTCAAACGAAGCGCTCTTTCAAAACGGCGACCTCTCAGAAAAAAAATACCGCCGCAACGCATTCTGGCTGGAAGGCATTGCCGATGACATTCAGTCCGATAGCGAACTGAATATCGACAGATTGCAGACATGGGCACACCCTGGCGCATGAAAGCCCAAGCGCTAGGCTATCGCACAAAATCCCGCGATCTATTCGACGTGGACACCATGATCCGCAATGGGGATACGACGATAAGAGCCGTAATCGAGGAATTGCAGCAAACGAACCCATACGCCGCCTACGAGACGCTCATCTATCGCATATTGGAAAAACCGCTTGATGCGGATGATGAAGGACTTGGCGCGACCAGAGCGCAAGAATCCGTCGAAACAATCCGCAACCGCCTGAAAAACGACATCCTTGAACTCAATCTGGAAATATCCAGAGCTGTTCTCGATGAGGCGCAAAAATCATAAGTTGATCCACCTCAAATCCATCAGCGCGGCATCGGAAGCG
>JAITMU010000002.1 GCA_031277195.1 Gallionellaceae bacterium
TGTGGGTGGGGGGCGGGCACCCAGCGATTTTCAACCTGCCAACACCTTGGATTCCCGCCTGTGCGGGAATGACGAAAGAATAAAAGTCAGGATGTTTTTTTCAGGAACTGCAAGATGACACTCAAACAAACGCCCCTCAACGCAACGCACCGCGCCATGAACGCGCGCATGGTGGATTTCGGCGGCTGGGACATGCCGGTGAATTACGGTTCGCAGATCGAGGAGCATCATCAAGTGCGCCGCGATTGCGGCATGTTTGATGTCAGTCACATGCGCGTGGTCGATATGAAAGGCGACGGCGTGCGCGATTTTCTGCGCTATCTGCTGGCGAACGACGCCGCCAAACTCACCCAGCCCGGCAAGGCGCTGTATTCCGCCATGCTGCGCCCGGACGGCGGCGTGATCGACGACCTCATCATTTATTTCATGGACGAACGCTGGTTCCGCATCGTGGTGAACGCGGGCACGGCGGACAAAGACCTCGCCTGGATGCGAGAGCAGGCCGCGCAACACGCGCCGCAACTCACCATCACGTCGCGCGATGATCTGGCGATGATCGCAGTGCAAGGGCCGAATGCGCGCGCCAAAGTCTGGCAGGTGTTGCCGCAGACGCAAGCGGCGACGGAAAATCTGACGAATTTTCAGGCAGCCGATTGCGGCGACTATTTCATCGCCCGCACCGGCTACACCGGCGAGGACGGCGTTGAAATCGTGCTGCCGCAAACGCAGGCCGTCGCCGTGTGGCAGGCGCTGCATCAGGTGGGTGTTGCGCCCATCGGCCTCGGCGCGCGCGACACCTTGCGGCTCGAAGCGGGCATGAATCTCTACGGTCAGGACATGGACGAGACCACCAACCCGCTGGAATCCGGGCTGGGCTGGACGGTTGATCTCAAGAGCGAACGCGATTTCATCGGCAAGGCAGCACTACTCGCGCAACCACCGACGAAAAAGCTGATCGGCCTGATCCTGCAAGAACGCGGCGTGCTGCGCAGCCACCAAAAAGTCGTCACCGCGCACGGCGACGGCGAAATCACCAGCGGCAGCTTCGCCCCCACACTGGAAAAATCCATCGCGCTTGCGCGCGTGCCGATGGGCGTGCAAATCGGCGACACGGTGCAAGTTGAAATACGCGATAAATTGCTGGAAGCGAAGGTAGTGAAGTATCCGTTTGTGAGGAACGGGAAAATAGCTGGTAGCGTGTAGCTTGTGGCTGGTAGCTTTTTCAGGCTACCAGCTACGCGCTACAAGCTACCCGCTCAATCAAAAGGAGAGACAAATGACCACCCCCACCACCCTGAAATACACCCCCTCTCACGAATGGGTGAAACTCGAAGCTGACGGAACCGTCACGGTCGGCATCACCCAACACGCGCAAGAATTGCTCGGCGACATGGTGTTCGTCGAAAGCCCCGCCGTCGGCCGCAAACTCAAGGCCGGTGAAGAATGCGCGGTGGTGGAATCGGTGAAAGCCGCCTCAGACGTGTACGCGCCCATCGCCGGTGAAGTCGTCGCCGCCAACACCGACCTCGACAGCGCACCGGAAAAAATCAACCAAGCGCCGTATGACGCCTGGATGTTCCGCATCAAACCGGACAATGCAGCCGATCTGGATGGATTGATGGACGCGGCAGCGTATGAGAAGCAGGTGGAGAGTGAGGAGCATTAAACAGCCGTTCGTTGCCGGTTAGCTATCATGACAAAACGCGTTCGCTCACCGCAAGAAAAGAAGGTACTGAGTTACGCCAAAGACGGGCGTAACCCGGTTGCCGAGGCTCGAAGCAAGAGTCGAATATCCATCGCAAAACGCAAAGCGGGCGCCAACCAAGCCCTGCGGCGCGCAGAGAAAGTTGCAATATCGAAGTTGGAGCCTTTTGCTGAAGATAGTGAAGTTATGGTTTCTCGCACAGGCCGCCGCTCTTTTCGCAAAGTTCCTGACGCACCGTTAGCTGAATACGTTGGCCGTACGCTAAATCGTCGCGCCGACAATGGAATGAACGCTACTTCAAAAAAGAGCGATCTTCTGCAACAGGGGAAAAAACGTGCCCCAATCAGAGTTACGTTTTACAAGGGAACACTCCAGAAAAAGTGACAACCAACTACCGACTAAAAACTAACGACTAAATCATGCCTTTCATCCCCCACACCCAATCCGACATCTCCGCCATGCTCGCCAGCATCGGCGCGGCGGACATCGACGCACTGTTTGATGAAATTCCTGCCGCGTTGCGTAATGACACGTTGAACAACGTCCCCGCCGGTCTGAATGAAATGCAGGTCGCGCGATTGATGAGCGAGCGAGCGGCGCAGGATGCGCCCTTGCTGAATTTCATCGGCGCGGGCGCGTATGAGCATCACATTCCCGCTGCGGTCTGGCAGCTTGCCACGCGCGGCGAGTTTTACACCGCGTACACGCCGTATCAGGCCGAGGCGAGCCAGGGCACGCTGCAAATGCTGTATGAGTACCAGACCATGATGGCGTCGCTGACCGGCATGGATGTGTCCAACGCCAGTTTGTATGACGGCGCGTCCGGTCTGGCCGAGGCGATTTTGATGGCGGTGCGGTCGCATAAAACGTCGCGCAAGGTGCT
>JAITMU010000028.1 GCA_031277195.1 Gallionellaceae bacterium
TTGCGGTCATCGCTCGACACCGTGCGCGGCGGGATGCGCGCGATCTTGGCGATGATCTCCTCGATCTCGTGTTTGCCGATGGTTTTTTTCTGCTTCGATTTCGGCAGCACGCGCTGCGCTGCGCCCGCTTCGTCGATCACGTCGATGGCTTTGTCCGGCAGATGGCGGTCGTTGATGAAGCGTGCGGAGAGTTCCGCAGCGGAGGTCAGCGCGGCGGCGCTGTATTTCACGCTGTGGTGGCTTTCAAAACGCTGCTTCAAACCTTTCAGGATTTCGATGGTCTGCTCGACCGACGGCTCGGTGACGTCGATCTTCTGGAAGCGACGCGACAGCGCGTGATCCTTCTCGAAAATGCCGCGATATTCCTGATAGGTCGTCGCGCCAATGCATTTCAGCGAACCGTTCGAGAGCGCGGGTTTCAGCAGATTGGAGGCGTCCATCGTGCCGCCCGATGCAGCACCCGCGCCGATCAGCGTGTGGATTTCGTCGATGAACAGAATCGCGTGTTTGGCCTGGGACAATTCCTTGAGCACGGCTTTCAGACGTTGCTCGAAATCGCCGCGATATTTGGTGCCAGCGAGCAGCGCGCCCATGTCGAGCGAATACACATGCGCGTCCTTCAAAATGTCGGGCACGTTGTTTTCGGTGATGCGGCGCGCCAGACCTTCGGCGATGGCGGTCTTGCCGACGCCCGCTTCGCCGACCAGCAGCGGATTGTTTTTGCGGCGGCGGCACAGCGTTTGAATCACGCGCTCCAGTTCCAGATCGCGCCCGATCAAGGGGTCGATCTTGCCTGCGGCGGCTTGTGTGTTGAGATCCAGCGTGTATTCCTTCAGCGCGCCTTCGCCTGCGCCGGTTTCCTGTTCGGATTCGGTGGTTTCCTTGGCTTTTTGCGCATCAGACTGCCCCGACTTGTTGATGCCGTGCGAAATGTAATTCACCACGTCCAGCCGCGTGATGGCGCGCTGGTTGAGGAAAAATACCGCGTGCGAATCTTTCTCGCTGAACAGCGCGACCAGAATGTTTGCGCCGGTCACTTCTTTTTTGTTGGTGGACTGCACATGCAGAATTGCGCGCTGGATCACGCGCTGGAAGCCGACCGTGGGTTGCGTGTCCACGTCGCCCGCGCCGGAGACGACGGGAGTGTGGGTGGCGATGAAGTCGTTCAGCACCGCGCGCAGTTCTTCGATATCCGCGCCGCAAGCGCGCAACACATGCGCCGCCGAGACGTTATCCAGCATGGCGAGCAGCAGGTGTTCAACCGTGATGAATTCGTGGCGTTTCTGCCGGGCTTCGACAAATGCCAGATGCAGGCTGACTTCAAGTTCTTGCGCGATCATGATTTAGGCTTCCTCCAGTTCGCATCGTAGTGGATGCCCATGCTGTTTTGCAAACGCAGAAACTTGCAAAACCTTGGTTTCGGCGACATCTTTTGGATAAACGCCGCATACTGCCGAGCCTTCCTGATGCACTTTGAGCATGATTTGCGTGGCGCGTTCAAGATCCATCGCAAAAAACGTCTGCAATACTTCAATGACGAATTCCATCGTTGTGTAATCGTCGTTCAACAGCACCACTTTGTACAACCGGGGCGGTTTGACTTTGCTGCGCTCCAGCAGAGCGGTGTCTTTCAGTTTGGTCGGCATGGTTCCAAGGGGCAAAATCCCGTTTCAGGTGTCATATTTGGCGACTAAAGTGTGTTTTTCAAGCACTGCGTGCAAAAAAATTGCATAACCACTTGACGATGCGGGTAATGGGGAGTAAAAAGCGCACGGGTGTTTGAATCAAGGTGTCTGCAGTACTGGTTTTGCCATGTGCGGTCTTGGATTTCAAACGATTTGACGGGCTGACCACCCGATTTTTCAGGAAGGAAGTTTAGAACATGGCAAACGGTACCGTGAAGTGGTTCAACGATGCAAAAGGTTTTGGTTTCATTACGCCGGATGACGGCAGCGAAGATTTGTTCGCACATTTCTCCGCAATCAACATGAGCGGTTTCAAGACGCTCAAAGAAGGCCAGAAGGTTTCCTTCGAGATCGTACAAGGTCCGAAAGGCAAGCAAGCCTCCAACATCCAGGCTGCTTAAGCGGTTCGGATGACTGAAAAACCCGACGCGAGAGCGTCGGGTTTTTCTTTTTTGAAGCGCCCCTCACCCTAGCCCTCTCCCCATAAATGGGGAGAGGGGATGAGTTCCCTCTCCCCGCTTGCGGGGAGAGGGTCAGGGTGAGGGGAATCGCCCAATCGCGCGGCGCAACATCGCCATCAACCCATGCCCCACATCCTGCTATTCAACAAACCCTACGGCGTCATCTGCCAGTTCAGCCGCGACGGTCTGCATCCGACGCTGGCGGATTACATCGCGCGCCCGGGTTTTTATCCCGCCGGACGGTTGGATACCGATAGCGAAGGTTTGCTGGTGCTGACTGACGATGGTCGGATGCAGCATCGCATCAGCGACCCCGCGCACAAGCTGCCGAAAACTTACTGGGCGCAGGTTGAGGGCATACCCGATGAGGCCGCGCTGGAAAAATTACGCAAAGGCGTGGCGCTGCCGGATTTCACCACCCAACCCGCCGTTGCGCGTCTGATGGAAGAACCGGCCAACCTTTGGCCGCGCAATCCGCCGATTCGTCAGCGCAAAGCCATTCCGACGGCCTGGCTGGAACTCATCATCCGCGAAGGCAAGAACCGCCAGGTGCGGCGCATGACGGCGGCGGTGGGGCATCCGACGCTGCGGCTGATCCGCTACGCGGTGGGCGACTGGACGCTGGCGGGCTTGGGGGCGGGGGAATCCCGCTTGGGGTGAGCCGTGCCGGGTATTCCCCCGATCAGAAGCGTTGCGGGGTCAACCCAGCCTACTCGGTCGGGTATAATGCGCCCCTTCAAGAATCAACCAAAACGATCATGCCTATTTACGAATACCGCTGCACGCATTGCGGCGCTCAAAAAGACGTGATGCAGAAAGTCGGCGATGCGGTGCTGACCGTTTGTCCTGAGTGCGGTCAGGAGACGTTCAGCAAGCAACTTTCCGCTGCCGGTTTTCAGCTCAAGGGAAGCGGCTATTACGCGACCGACTTCAAGAATCCGCCCAAGTGCGAGACCGCGCCCTGCGCTGGCTGCCCTGCGGTGAGTGAAAGCGCATGAAGAAATACCTGCTGACTGGCTTGCTGGTGTGGGTGCCGCTGGGCATCACGCTGTGGGTGCTGAATCTGACCATCGACATCATGGATCGGACGCTGCTGCTGTTGCCGGAGTCGATTCAGCCGGACAATCTGCTGCCCTGGCATATTCCGGGGCTGGGCGTGATTTTGACGGTGGTTGTGGTGTTGTGTACCGGGCTGTTGGCGCGCAACGTACTCGGCCAGCGTTTGCTGGATCTGACGAACGGTGTGCTGGAGCACATTCCGGTGGTCAATTCGATTTACAAGAGCGTGAAGCAAGTCAGCGACACGCTGCTGTCCAGTCAGGGCAATTCGTTCCGCAAGGTGTTGCTGGTGCATTTTCCGCACACGCAAAGCTGGGCGCTGGCGTTTCAGACCAGCGTGGCGGGCGGCGAGATTGCGGCGAAACTGGGCGGCGAGGAATACGTCGGCGTGTTTATCCCGACCACGCCCAGCCCGGTGAACGGATTTTATTTTTATGTGCGCAGAATCGATACCATCGAGCTCGACATCAGCGTGGACGTTGCATTGAAATCCATTATCTCGATGGGCGTGGTTGCGCCCACCGGCTCCGCCGATAAATAGTTTTTTCACTTCATCTCAATCGAAGCACTTAGTCATGCGAACTCATTATTGTGGGCAACTCAACGTTTCCAGTCTTGGCCAAACCGTCACCCTGTGCGGCTGGGCGCATCGCCGTCGCGATCACGGCGGCGTGATTTTCATCGACCTGCGCGACCGCGAAGGTCTGGCGCAAATCGTGTGCGATCCTGATCGCGCGGAGATGTTCGGCATCGCCGAATCGGTGCGCAGCGAATTTGTGCTGAAAGTGACAGGGCGCGTGCGCCGTCGTCCTGAAGGCACGGACAACGCCAACATCGCCAGCGGCGAAATCGAGGTGCTGTGCCATGAAATCGAAGTGCTGAACGCTGCGGTCACGCCGCCGTTCCAGCTCGACGACGAGAACCTGTCCGAGAATGTGCGCCTGACGCATCGCGTGGTGGATTTGCGCCGTCCGCAGATGCAGCAGAATTTGCTCCTGCGCTACAAGGCGGCGCGCGCCTTCCGCCGCTTCCTCGACGACAAAGGCTTCATCGACATCGAAACGCCGATGCTGACCAAATCCACGCCGGAAGGCGCGCGCGATTATCTGGTGCCGTCGCGCGTGCACGCGGGCGAATTTTTTGCGTTGCCGCAGTCGCCGCAACTGTTCAAACAACTGCTGATGGTGGCGGGTTTTGATCGCTACTACCAGATCACCAAATGTTTCCGCGACGAAGACCTGCGCGCCGACCGCCAGCCGGAATTTACCCAGGTGGATATCGAGACGTCGTTCCTGAATGAGGACGAGATCATGGGGCTGGCCGAAAACATGATACGCAGCGTGTTCCGCGAGGCGCTGAACGTGAACCTGCCCAATCCCTTCCCGCGCATGACGCATGCGGATGCGATGCGCCGCTTCGGTTCGGACAAGCCCGATCTGCGCGTGACGCTGGAACTGACGGAAGTGACCGACGCGGTGAAGGACGTGGCCTTCAAGGTGTTCAGCGG
>JAITMU010000068.1 GCA_031277195.1 Gallionellaceae bacterium
CCTTCAGCGAAGACGCGGCGGCGGTCGCCATGACTTTCTTGCCGGTGGCGACGCCGCCGGTGAAGGAGATTTTTTCGATGCGCGGATGCTCGCTCAGCCATTGTCCGGCCTCGCGCCCCGCGCCTTGCACGACATTGAACACGCCGTCGGGCAGGCCGGCGTCGGTATAGATTTCGGCGAGTTTCAGCGCGGTCAGCGGCGTGATTTCGCTGGGCTTGAAAATCATCGCGTTCCCTGCCGCCAGCGCGGGTGCGGATTTCCACAGGGCAATCTGGATCGGGTAATTCCACGCGCCAATGCCTGCGACCACACCCAGCGGCTCGCGTCGGGTGTAGAAAAAACTCGATTCGCGCAGCGGCATCTGTTCGCCTTCGATGGCGGGGGCGAGTCCCGCGTAATACTCCAGCACGTCCGCGCCGGTGGCGATGTCCACCGTCGAGGTTTCCGCGATGGCTTTGCCCGTGTCCAGCGTTTCCAGCCGCGCCAGATCGTCGTTGTGCGCGCGCAGGATGTCGACCGCGCGGCGCAGGATGCGCGACCGTTGCATGGCGGTGAGCGCCGCCCATTCCTTTTGCCCCGCTTCCGCGCTGGCGACGGCGCGCTCGATGTCGTTGCGCGAGGCGCTTTGCACTTCGGCGAGCGTTTCGCCGGTGGCGGGGTTGACGGTTTCAAACACGCCGCCGCCGGTGGCATCGGTCAGGCGGCCGTGGATATAGAGCTTTTGCTGGGGGAATTGCGGCATGACGGGTTCCTCAGGCGCTGGTCTTGCCTGCCTTTAGTTGTTGATCCAGATATTCGTAAGCGATCACGCGCGCCTGGGCGACGTCGAACTTCGCGCCGCTGAGACTGCCGCGCAGCCACAGGCCGTCGATCATCGCGGCCATGCCGCGTGCGGCGGCGCGGGCGCGTTCCACCGGCAGCACGCGGCGGAACTGGAAGCAGAGATTGGAGTAGAGGCGATGGTCGTTGGCGCGTTGCAGGCGCGCGAGTTCGGGCTGGTGCATGCTCGCCGCCCAAAACGTCAGCCACACCCGCATCGCAGCCGAATTGATCTGGCTGTCGTCGAAGTTGCCGTCGATGATCGCCTGCAACTGGGTGCGGGGCGTGTCGTCCGGCGCTTCGCGGCGGTATTTGCCGACGGCATCGCGCAGGTCGCGCAGGATTTGCCGCATGGTCGCGTGGATCAAGCCGTTCTTGTCGCCGAAGTAATGGCTGACGATGCCCGACGACAATCCGGCGGCGCCCGCGACCTGGGCGACAGTGGTGTCCGCCAGACCAATCCGGTCGATGGTGGTGACGGCGGCGCGGATCAGTTGCTCGCGGCGTATGGGCTGCATTCCAACTTTTGGCATGACACTCTCCCCTAACTGGTTGATGCGGACTCTAATTTATTTTTATTGATTAGTCAATCAAAAAAAGATAGGATGAATATAAGAAAAACCTAAAGGGGAGTCGCCATGCAACCGAGCAAATCGTCGTCACACTTGAATCCGGTCGTGTTTTTCAGTTCAGCCATCGTCACCGGCGTGCTGGGAATCTTGATGATGCTGTATCCAGAAGCCAGCGAACGCTGGCTGGAGCAGGCGCAAACCCTGATTATTTCCAGCTTCGGCTGGTATTACATGCTGGTGATGGTCGCGTGTCTGGCGTTCATCGTCTGGCTGGCGTTTTCGCCCTTCGGGCGCGTGCGCCTGGGGAATGACGACGAGCGGCCGGAATTCAGTTATCTGGCGTGGACTTCGATGCTGTTTTCCGCCGGTATCGGCATCGCGCTGCTGTACTACGGCGTGTACGAGCCGCTGGATCACTTTCTGTCGCCGCCGAGCGGGGCGGGCGGCACGGTGGAGGCGGCGCGGCAGGCGATGGTGCTGAGTTTTCTGCACTGGGGCATGCATGGCTGGGCGCTGTATGCGCTGATCGGCGTCTCGCTCGGCTATTTCGCCTATCGCAAAAATCTGCCGCTGGCGCTGCGTTCGGCGCTGTATCCCATCTTCGGCGAGCGCATTTACGGCGCGATTGGCCACTGGGTCGATGCCTTCGGCATTCTGGCGACGCTGATTGCGATGGTGACCAACCTTGGCATCGGCGCGCTGGTGATCCAGTCCGGTCTGGCTTATCTGCTGGACGTGCAGCCGACCACGACGATGTTGCTGATCATTGTCGGCGTCATGATGGTGACGGCGACTGCGGTGCTGACGCTGGGCGTGGAGCATGGCATTGCCTGGCTGTCCAATTTCAATGTGCGCCTGCTGTGCCTGCTGCTGCTGTTCGTGCTGCTGTGCGGCCCGACCGCGCACTTGCTGGACGGGCTGGCGCAAAACACCGGCGATTATTTCGCCGCGTTCGTGAAAAAGAGCTTCGATCTGTACCTGTACGACGCCGACGCAAAAAAATGGTCTGGCTCCTGGACGCTGTTCTACTGGGCTTGGTGGATCACATGGGCGCCGTTCGCAGGCATGTTCATCGCGCGCATCTCGCGCGGTCGCAAGATCAGCGAAGTGGTGTTCGGCGTGTTGCTGATTCCGCTCGGATTCACGCTGGCCTGGCTGTCCATCTTCGGCAACACCGCGATTGATCTGGTGCTCAATCAGGGTCAGGCCGCGCTGGGCGCGATAACGCAGGCCGAACCGGCGATGGCGCTGTTCAAATTTCTCGAATACCTGCCGTTCTCGCCCTGGATCGCCGCCGCCAGCGTCGTCATCGGCTTCGTGCTGTTTCTCACGCCGGTCGATTCCGGCACCTTGATGATCGCCAATCTGTCATCGCAAGGCGGCGCGACGGGCGAGGACGCGCCGATCTGGATGCGCGTGTTCTGGGCGGTGGTGACGACCATCATCAGCGTGGGATTGCTGCTGGCAGGCAGTTTCAACGCGATGCAAATCGGCGTGGTGCTGTGCGCCTTGCCATTCTCGGTGGTGTTGCTGCTGTACATGATGGGACTGCGCAAGGCGTTGAAACAGGAGGGCGAAAAATGAAGATTGAAAATCAAAATCCAGCACAGAGACACGGAGATGCAGAGAAAAGCATTGTTCGTCTTTCTCTGTGCCTCTGTGTCTCTGTGGTGAGTGGTTTTTTACCGATGGCAGCGTCTGCAGATTCCGGCTGGAGCGGCAACATCAGTGTCGTCTCCACATACGTCTCGCGCGGTTTCAATCAAACCTGGAGCAAACCGGCGCTGCAAGCGGGCGTGGAATATAACCATGACGACGGCTGGTTTGTCGGCACTTGGGGCTCAAATGTAAGTCCCTACTTCATCGAAGGCGGCTCGCTGGAGTGGGACACCTACGCCGGTTATCGCGGCCAGCACGAAAAGCTGGCCTATGAAGCCGGTCTTTATTACTACCGCTATCCCGGCGCGCGCATCAACGCCACCGGCACCCGCTACGACTACGGCGAAGCCATCGTCAAAGTCGGCCTCTATGGCGTCGATGTGTCCTACGCGCTGACCGTTACGCCGGACTATTTCGGCTTCAACAGCGACACGCTGGGACAAGGCCGGGATCAGCATTCGCGCGGCTCCGGTTATCTGTCGGTGGATGGCAGCGTGCCCTTGGGCGAGGATTTTTCGCTCGGCTTGCACTACGGCCACCAATCCGTGCGGCATTTCAGCGATTACAACTGGTCGGACGGCAAACTGTCGCTGGATACCGCGTGGCACGGCTTCGACGTCTCGCTCGCCTACACGCGCGCCTGGGACAAACAGGGCGCGTACGCCCAATACACGACCGGCGTGCCGGACAGCGCGGGCAACGTGCGGATTTCGGATCCGACCAAGGGGCGGGTGTTTTTGAGTGTGGGGCGGGGGTTTTGAGGGGCGATGCGTGCGGCGGTGAACCGGTCACGGTTTGTGACCGGTTGTTTGTTGTTGGCAGCCCCGTAGGCTGGGTGGAGCGCAGCGATACCCAGCATCGCGCAGGATATTTGCATTGCCGGATATTCGCATTGCTGGGTATCGCCTGCGGCTCCACCCAGCCTACGATACTACCGATACGCCTCACACTGCTGCTGAATCGCATCACATTGCGGACAATCACGGCTCAAGCCGCCGATCATGCCCG
>JAITMU010000079.1 GCA_031277195.1 Gallionellaceae bacterium
CCCCCGGTGCCGCCCCGCCGCGGGACCAGGGGGGCGCTCCCGCTTGGTTGGGGGGGGCGTGCCCCGCGCGGAACTACCTTTCAAATTTTCACCGCGCGGGGCACCCCCCGCCCTACGCCCAAGCCTGACGCAATAGCGCGATGCCGTGCGCGCCGTGTCGCCAAGCGGTCTGCCTATCCGCCAACTCCAATCCCCCCAACGCATAAACCGGAATCGACGCGCCTGCGGCGAGGGCTGCAAATTTTTCCCAGCCCAGCGCGGGCGTGTCCGGATGCGAGCGCGTCGGCAACACCGGCGAGAGTAGCGCGAAATCACATCCCAATGCCTCGGCGCGACGCAATTCTTCCGCGTTGTGACAGGATGCGCCGCACCATTCCACGTCGGGGCGGGACTGTAATGACGCGAGTTGAGCGCCGTTCAGTTGTACGCCGTCCGCGCCGGTCTCGCGCGCCAATTCCACATCGCCGTTGATGAGCAGTCGCGCGCCATGCGCGCGCAGCGACGGCAACATGCGTTGCGCCAGCGCGCATATCGCATCGCGGGAAAGTTGCTTCTCGCGCAGTTGCGCCAGCTTCAATCCGTTGCGCAGCGCGATGTCCAGCCGCCGTAAAAATTCCGCTTCGCCCAATTCGGCAACATTGCTGATGGCATACAGCGACGGCAGCGCCAGCGCGCGCAGCACCGGCGCATTCGCGGGTAGCATGGGGGAAACGGCAAGCGGGCGATCAGCGTGTTGCCAGGCGAAAGTTTGCCCCTCATGCGGCTGCGGTTCGCCGCGCCATTCGGTGACGCGAAAAAAATGCAGTCGCACCGTCGCGTGGGGATATTCAAACGTGCGCGTGATCCACGGATACGCGGTCACGGTGTCGATGCCGAGTTCCTCGCGCAATTCGCGCGTCAGCGCATGATGCGCGGTCTCGCCTGTTTCAATTTTGCCGCCCGGAAATTCCCAATAGCCCGCCCAGATTTTATCGGCAGGACGCTGCGCCAGCAGGAAAGCGCCGTCGGGGCGGAGCAACACGGCGGCGGCGACTTCGACGGTTTTGGTCATTTCTATTTCGTCATTCCCGCGAAGGCGGGAATCCAAGGACTTTTGTTTTTTGTCCAGGAAACCGATGGGGTAAAAGCCAAACCCAACGTCCTTGGATTCCCGCCTTCGCGGGAATGACGGAGGGAGGGGAGATTGAGGTTCATGTTTTCGATGTTGGGCGATTCGTAATGGGCGATTGTCGCCCCGCCCAATCCTTCGCAAACTGCCAGGCCACGCGCCCATTGCGCGCGCCGCGCCCCAACGCCCATTGCAGCGCATCCTGCCGCGTGGCTTCGTCGAGTTCGCCGGTGTAACCGAAATGGCGCAGCCAGTGCGATACGATGTTGAGATATTGATCCTGCGAAAACGGATAGAACGAAATCCACAGACCGAAGCGTTCGGACAGCGAGATTTTTTCCTCCACGCTCTCCGCCGGATGGATTTCCTCGCCGACGTAACGGGTGGCGAGATTTTCTGCCATGTATTCCGGCATCAGATGCCGCCGGTTGGAGGTGGCGTAGATCAGCAGGTTGTCGGACAGCGTGGCGAGCGAGCCGTCGAGTATGGCTTTCAGCGCGGCGTAGCCGGAATCTTCCGCGTCGAACGACAGGTCGTCGCAATACAGAATGAAGCGTTCGGGACGGTGGGCGATGAG
The DNA here is from genome assembly GCA_031277195.1 of Gallionellaceae bacterium. Taxonomy (GTDB): domain Bacteria; phylum Pseudomonadota; class Gammaproteobacteria; order Burkholderiales; family Gallionellaceae; genus JAITMU01. The sequence goes on from JAITMU010000079.1 coordinate 1,686, forward strand.
CGTCACGATGTCCGGCAGGTCGGCGAGTCCGTCCTTGCTGACTTCAATCACGCGCAAGCCTTGCGCGGCGTATTCATTGAGCACCGCTTTCACCAGCGAAGATTTCCCCGCGCCGCGCGCGCCGGTCAGCAACACGTTGTTGGCGGGGCGGCCTGCGACGAACTGGCGCGTGTTCTGGTCGATGCGCTGTTTCTGTTCGTCGATGTTCTGCAAATCGGTGAGGCGTATCGTGTGCGGATAGTTCACCGGATACAGCGCGCCGCGACCGTTGCGGCGCAGCCAGCGGAAGGCGATGGCTGACGACCAATCCGGTTCAGCGGGCGCGGGATCGGGCAGGAGGGTTTCCAGCCGGGCGATCAGGGCTTCGGCGCGGGTCAGGAAATGGTCGAGTTTGTCCATTTCGGAATGGGGTGCGTCAACTGCGATAACTCGCGTTGATCTTCACATAGTCATAAGAAAAATCACACGTCCACAACGTCGCCGCCGCATCGCCGCGCGCCAGGGTGACGCGCACGGTGATGTCCTCCTGCTTCATCACGCGCTGACCTTCTTCTTCAAGATAGCTCGCCGCGCGCCCGCCGTTTTCGGCGACCAGTACGTCGTCCAGATACAGCTTCAGCTTCGCCACGTCGAGATCGCCGACGCCTGCGTAACCGATGGCGGCGAGGATGCGACCCAGGTTGGGGTCAGAGGCAAAGAAGGCGGTTTTGATCAGCGGCGAGTGCGCGATGGCGTAGCCGATCTGGCGGCATTCGGCATTGTCCCGTCCGCCTTCCACGCGGATGGTGATGAATTTCGTCGCGCCTTCGCCGTCGCGCACGATGGCTTGTGCCAGCAGCGTGGCGACTTCGGTGACGGCGGACTGGAACGGTTCGCGGTTGCTTTCGTCAATCGCCGTACCCACGCCGGAGGCAATCAGCATCAGCGCGTCGTTGGTGGATGTGTCGCCATCCACCGTGATGCAGTTGAACGACGCATCCGCCGCCTGCTTCACGATTTCTTGCAGCATTGCCTGCGGCACGGCGGCGTCGGTGGCGATGTAGCCCAGCATGGTCGCCATGTTCGGGCGGATCATGCCGGAGCCTTTGGCGATGCCGGTAATCGTGACAGACTTGCCGCCGATTTCGATGCGGCGTGACACGCCTTTGGCAACGATGTCGGTGGTCATGATCGCGTGCGCGGCGGCGTGCCAGTTATCCGCCTTGAGATCGGCCTTGGCTTGCGGCAAACCGGCGATGATTTTCTCCAGCGGCAGCGGCTCCATGATGACGCCGGTGGAGTAGGGCAGCACTTGTTCCGCGTCGCAACCCAGCAGCGTCGCCGTCGCCGTGCAGGTGGCGCGCGCCGCAGCGAGACCGGATTCGCCGGTGCCAGCATTGGCGTTGCCGGTGTTCACCACCAGCGCGCGCGCGCCTTTTCCGGCGGCGAGATGTTCGCGCGCCACGGTGACGGGCGCGGCGCAGAAGCGGTTTTGCGTGAACACGCCAGCGACGGTGGCGGAAGGCGCGAGCTGCATCAGCAGCAGATCGCGGCGTCCGGCTTTTTTGATGCCCGCTTCGGCGATGCCGAGCGCTACGCCGTCAACCGGCAGCAGCGCGTTCGCTGCGGGAGGATGCAAGCCGACCGGCATCAGTAACGTCCGCCCTGCTTGAACATGTAATTGCTGAGTTCCACCGACTGCATGTTCATGCGCCGCATGAGGCCGTGCGCGTTGCGGACGATGCCGCGCATCACGTAATAGACGATGGCGGGATGATTGTTCAGCAGCGATTCAAAGCGCACGCGGTCAAGCAGCAGCAATTGGCTGTCGGTCTTGGCGACGACGGTGGCGCTGACCTGCATGACGTTGCCGCCGACGAAGCCGATGATGTTGGCGAGGTCGCCCGGTTTCAGCATGTGCAGCGTCATGTTTTCACCGCCCGTGCTGGCGGCGGCTTCCACGTCGCCGCTGGCGAGAATCAGCAGCGTGTCGCGCAACTCGGTATCGCCCGGCTTGAGGAT
>JAITMU010000158.1 GCA_031277195.1 Gallionellaceae bacterium
CGTCTTCGCCGACGATTTGATACGTCACCACGTCGCCGGTTTTTTCGTCTTCCAGAATCACCGTCGCGCCGAATACGCAGCGGCCATCGGCGTTGATGCTTTGAGGGTCGATGATCTGGGCGCTGCCGAGTTTGGATTCCAGTTCGGCGATGCGGCCTTCGATGAAACCCTGGCGTTCCTTGGCGGCTTCGTATTCGGCGTTTTCAGAAAGATCACCCTGCGCGCGCGCCTCGGCGATGGCGGCGATCACGGCGGGACGCTCCACGCTTTTCAGGGTTTGCAATTCGGTGCGGAGCAGTTCTGCGCCGATGACGGTCAATGGGATTTTGCTCATGGGGAACTCCGAAGAAGGAAGTGATCCGCCTGGACGCTTGCGCGTCAGGCGGACGTACTCAAGCGGCGGTGTTGCGCTTGCACGTCGTAGACTTGCAATTCCGCCATGTGTTGCATGCCGAGACACGCTGCGCGCGCGCCGGACAGCGTGGTGTAGTAGGTGACGCGGCCTTGCAGCGCCGCGTGGCGTATCGAGTAGGAATCACGCATGGTGACGGGGCGGCTGTCCACGGTGTTGACGATCAGGCTGACCTCGTTGTTCTTGATCATGTCAACGATGTGCGGGCGGCCTTCGGCTACCTTGTTCACCACGGCGACCTCCACACCGGCGGCGGACATCGCTGCCGCCGTGCCGCGTGTGGCGATGATGGAAAAGCCGATCTTCTTCAGCGCGCGCGCGATTTCCACCGCGCCGGATTTGTCCTCCTCGCGCACACTGATAAAAACCTTTCCGGAAGCGGGCAGTTTCACGCCAGCCGCCAGTTGTGATTTGACGAACGCCTCGGCAAAACTTTCGCCCACGCCCATCACTTCGCCGGTGGATTTCATTTCCGGTCCCAGCAGCGTGTCCACGCCGGGGAATTTGATGAAGGGGAACACGGCTTCCTTGACGGAGTAATACGGCGGCACGACTTCGTTCTGCGCGCCTTGCTGCGCCAGCGTTTTTCCGACCATGCAGCGCGCGGCAATTTTCGCCAGCGGCAGCGAGGTCGCTTTGGACACGAACGGCACCGTGCGCGAGGCGCGCGGGTTCACTTCCAGCACATAAACCGTCTCGCCTTGAATGGCGAACTGCACGTTCATCAAGCCGACCACATTCAGCGCCTTCGCCATCGCCTGCGTCTGGCGGCGCAATTCGTCTTGCATCGCAGCGGACAAACTGTAAGGCGGCAAAGAACACGCGGAATCGCCGGAATGCACGCCCGCTTCTTCGATATGCTCCATGATGCCGCCGATCAACACATCCTTGCCGTCGGAAATCGCGTCCACATCCACTTCAACGGCATCGTTGAGGAAGCGGTCCAGCAAAATCGGCATGCGCTCCGGCCAATCCTTCGCCATGACCATCGCGTCGCGCATGTAGCGTTCCAGATCAGCTTGCGCGTGAATAATCTCCATCGCGCGACCGCCCAGCACGTTCGAGGGGCGCACCACCAGCGGATAACCGATTTCCTGCGCCTTGGCCACTGCCTCGTCCAGCGTGCTGACCGTGCGATTGGGCGGCTGCTTGAGGCCAAGCTGCTGCAACATCTGCTGGAAGCGCGCGCGATCTTCCGCCATGTCGATCATGTCCGGCGTTGTACCGATTATAGGTACGCCGCTTTTCGCCAAACCCTGCGCCAGTTTCAGCGGCGTCTGCCCGCCGTATTGCACGATGACGCCGGATGGCTGCTCCACGGCGACGATTTCCAGCACGTCTTCCAGTGTCAGCGGCTCGAAATACAAGCGATCCGAGGTGTCGTAATCGGTCGATACGGTTTCGGGATTGCAGTTGACCATGATGGTTTCATAGCCGTCCTCGCGCATCGCCAGCGCGGCATGCACGCAGCAGTAATCGAACTCGATGCCCTGACCGATGCGATTCGGCCCGCCGCCCAGCACCATGATTTTTTTCTTGTCGGACGGCTGCGCTTCGCATTCGTCCTCGTAAGTCGAATACATATAGGCGGTGCTGGTGGAAAATTCCGCCGCGCAAGTATCGACGCGTTTGAACACCGGCCTCACGCCGAGCGCATGGCGGCGCGCGCGCACGGCGGCGGCATCGCTGCCGTGCAATTTCGCCAGTCGCGCATCGGCAAACCCGCGACGTTTCAGTTCGCGCAGTTCATCCGCGCTCAAGCTGTCCAGCGCGCGTCCGGCCAGCGCTGTTTCGCGCTTCACCAGGTCTTCGATCTGCGCGAGGAACCAGGGGTCGATGCTGCTGTAGCCAAAAATTTCTTTCGCGCTCATGCCGGCGCGGAACGCATCGGCCACCGCCCAGACACGATCCGGCCCCGGCAAGCTGAGTTCGGCAGCGATGCCGTCACTCCACTTTTCATCCAGCCCGTTCACGCCGACTTCCAGACCGCGCAAGGCTTTCTGGAACGACTCCTGAAACGTGCGGCCTATCGCCATCACTTCGCCGACCGATTTCATCTGCGTGGTCAGGCGGTCGTCGGCCTGCGGAAACTTTTCAAACGCGAAGCGTGGAATCTTGGTGACGACGTAATCAATCGTCGGCTCGAAACTCGCAGGCGTAGCGCCGCCGGTGATTTCATTTTTCAATTCATCCAGCGTGTAACCCACCGCCAGTTTTGCCGCGACTTTCGCAATCGGGAAACCCGTCGCCTTGGACGCCAGCGCCGACGAACGCGACACGCGCGGATTCATTTCGATCACCACCATGCGCCCGTCTTTCGGATTGATGGCGAACTGCACGTTGGAGCCGCCGGTATCGACGCCGATCTCGCGCAGCACCGCAATCGAAGCGTCGCGCATGATCTGGTATTCCTTGTCGGTCAACGTCTGCGCGGGCGCTACGGTGATCGAATCGCCGGTATGCACACCCATCGGGTCGAGGTTTTCGATGGAGCAGATGATGATGCAGTTGTCGGCGCGGTCGCGCACGACTTCCATCTCGAATTCCTTCCAGCCGAGCAGCGATTCTTCGATCAGCAATTCATTCGTCGGCGACGCTTCCAATCCTCGCTCGCAAATCGCGACAAATTCTTCGCGGTTGTATGCGATGCCGCCGCCGGAGCCGCCCATCGTGAACGACGGACGAATCACCGTCGGATAACCCATCGCCTGCTGCACCTGCAAGGCTTCTTCCATGCTGTGCGCAATCGCCGAACGCGCCGACGACAGCCCGATGCGCGTCATCGCCTGCTTGAATTTTTCGCGGTCTTCCGCCTTGTCGATGGCCTCGCGCGACGCGCCTATCATCTCGACGCCGTAGTTTTCCAGTACGCCGTGACGCGCCAAATCCAGCGCGCAGTTCAACGCCGTCTGCCCGCCCATCGTCGGCAAAATCGCATCCGGGCGTTCCTTCTCGATAATCTTCGCCACAATCTGCCAGGTAATCGGCTCAATGTACGTCGCGTCCGCCATGTTCGGATCAGTCATGATCGTGGCGGGATTGGAATTCACCAGAATGACGCGATAACCTTCCTCGCGCAAGGCTTTGCACGCCTGCGCGCCGGAGTAATCAAACTCACACGCCTGCCCGATGATGATCGGCCCCGCGCCGATGATGAGTATGGATTTTATGTCTGTGCGTTTTGGCATTTTCCGAAAAATTTAATTAACCCCACCCCGTCATTCCCGCGAAGGCGGAAATGACGGAGTAGGGAAAACTACGTCCGCTTCTCCATCATCCCAACAAACTTATCAAACAACCCGCCCACATCATGCGGCCCCGGACTGGCTTCCGGATGCCCCTGAAAACAAAACGCGGGTTTGTCGGTCAGTTCAAAACCTTGCAGCGTGCCGTCGAACAGCGAGACGTGCGTCATGCGCGCGTTCGCGGGCAATGTGGCGGCGTCCACCGCAAAGCCGTGATTCTGGCTGGTGATCATCACACGTTTGGTCTCTACATCCTGCACCGGATGATTCGCGCCGCGATGGCCGAATTTCATTTTCACGGTTTTCGCGCCGACGGCGAGACCCATGATCTGATGCCCCAGGCAAATGCCGAACAGCGGCGTGCCGGTTGCTATAAATTTTTGTGCAGCGGCGATGGCGTAATCGCACGGTTCCGGATCTCCGGGGCCGTTCGACAGCAGCACGCCGTCCGGTTTCAGCGCCAGCGCATCGGCGGCGGACGTTTTCGCGGGAACCACGGTAACGCGGCAACCGCGCTCGGCGAGCATCCGCAGGATGTTGCGCTTCACGCCGAAGTCGTACGCGACGACATGAAAACGCGCGCCGCCCAGCTTGGCATACCCCGCGCCCAGCTTCCATTCGCGCTCCGTCCAATCGTATGGCTGATCGCTGCTGACTACCTGCGCCAAATCCATTCCCGCCAAGCCCGGAAACGCGCACGCCGCCGCCAGCGCGGCATCAACATCGTCGCCGCTGGCGATGCAGCCATTCTGCGCGCCCTTGCTCCGCAAAATGCGCGTGAGCTTGCGCGTGTCCACGCCCGCAATCGCGACAACATCATTGGCTTTGAGGTAGTCCGGCAGCGATTGCGTGCTGCGGAAATTGCTGGCCGTCAGTGACAGATCGCGGATTACCAGGCCGCTGGCAAACGTCTGGCGTGATTCCACGTCCTCGGGATTCGCGCCGGTGTTGCCGATGTGCGGATACGTCAGCGTGACAATCTGACGGCAATAAGAGGGATCGGTGAGAATTTCCTGATAGCCGGTCATCGAGGTGTTGAACACCACCTCACCCGCGCGGCTGCCTTCAGCCCCGATGGAAACGCCCCGAAACACCGTACCATCGGCTAAAACAAGAATGGCAGGTTGGGGTTGCGGCACCGGAAGCTCCTGAAAAGACGGGACATAAAGAAGCGGGACGAACCTTGAGTTCATCCCGCTCGATTAAGTGCAGATTATAGCGAAATCCGTCGCATGCCGCTAGTCGTTAATCTTCTCGGTAGTGTCTCAGTTTGAAACTTTTGACGGGATTCCTTTCCGCTTCCCGCCGTCATTCCAGCGAAAGCCGGAATCCAGTTTGTCAAATAATTCCGGCGTAGCCGGACGATCAGGTTTTGTCCGCTACGCGGGTTATTTATTTTCAACTGGATTCCAGCGTTCGCTGGAATGACGGGGATGACGACGGAATAGGTCGAAAATTTCAAAATGAGACACTACTATCTTCTCAGACAGAGTTAAGCGCAGCGACACGCAACAGGGCAAGTGCGCCCAACCCTGCAAACTGCAACGCTGAGCATCATTCGGACACCCATC
>JAITMU010000034.1 GCA_031277195.1 Gallionellaceae bacterium
ATTCCCGCCAAAAACATGCGGGAATGACGAGAGTAGTAATTAGCGTTCGCGAGAAGCAAGAACTCAACTGAGACACTACCCAGTACCGCAAACTGTCTTCCGCCAACTTCATATTTAAATTTGCGGAATAACGCAAAAAATATCAGCCGTAACGCTATCGCCAATCGCTTCTTGTCGCTACTATCAACACAGACGGGGAGATGTGCCCCAGCATTCGCTCCGCACGGGTCAAACTCCGCTCTACCCTGTTGATTTAACAGGGTGCTGCGCTGTAATAGTTTCGTAATAGTTGCCCTCTATGATTCGTTCCGCTGATCCCCTATAACCAGCGATAACTTCCAGGAGAAAACATGAGCAAACCAACCCGCTTTTTCCGCGCCTTCAGCCTGATCGCCGCTTTGATGGCTGCCGGTTCCGTTTATGCCGCCAACCTTACCGGCGCGGGCGCGACGTTCCCCTATCCGATTTACGCCAAGTGGGCTGAGGCTTATCAGGCCAAATCCGGTATCGGCGTGAATTACCAATCCATCGGCTCCGGTGGCGGCATCAAGCAAATTCAGGCCAAGACCGTGAATTTCGGCGCGTCCGACATGCCGCTGAAACCTGAAGACCTCGCGGCCAGCGGCTTGATGCAATTCCCGACCGTGGTCGGCGGCGTGGTGCCGGTGGTCAACATTCCCGGCATCGCGGCGGATCAACTGAAGCTGGACGGCGCGACGCTGGCTGCGATTTATCTGGGCAAAATCACCAAGTGGAACGATCCGGCGATTGCCGCGCTGAACAGCGGCGTGAAGCTGCCGGATAGCGCCATCACCGTCGTGCATCGTTCCGACGGCTCCGGCACCACGTTCATCTTTACCAACTATCTGTCCAAGGCCAGCCCGGACTGGAAGTCTGCGGTTGGCGAAGGCACGGCGGTATCCTGGAAGGCTGGCACGGGCGGCAAGGGCAATGAAGGCGTGGCGTCCTATGTCCAGCGCATCAAGCATTCCATCGGCTATGTGGAGTACGCTTATGCCTTGCAAAACAAGATGTCTCACGTGCAAATGAAGAACCGCGATGGCAATTTCGTATCGCCGAGCGATGCCAGCTTCAAGGCTGCTGCGGCGGGCGCGCAATGGGACAAAGCGCCTGGTTTTTATGAGATTTTGACCGACGAAGCGGGCAAGGATAGCTGGCCGATCGCGGGCGCGACTTTCATTCTGGTGCATACCGCCCAAGCCGATGCGGAAACCGGCAAGGCGGTGCTGACGTTCTTTGACTGGGCGTATGCCAACGGCGACCAGATGGCCGAAACCATGGATTACGTGCCGATGCCGGATTCCGTGGTCAAGCTGATTCAGGACGCCTGGCGCGCCCAAATCAAGGATGGCAGCGGCAAAGCCATCTGGAAGTAAAATTCTCTGCGCTCTGACGAGCAGTGGAGGATAAAATACCGGGGGGCTACAACAGCCCCTCGGTGTTTGTGAGCAGCAGAAAAAGTTGGAATAAGTTGGATATACTGATAACAAAAGTCCTTGGATTCCCGCCTCTGCGGGCATGACAAAGGAATGAGGACGGGGACACCCCAGGCGTTGAAAAATAAACCATGACCGCGAACGTACAAAAACACCTTACCCAGCGCGCGCTGGACTGGCTGTTCCGCAACCTGACCCGCGTCGCCACGTTCGCCGTGCTGGCCTTGCTCGCCGCCATCATCGTGTCGCTGATTCAGGGCAGCATGCCCTCGATCAAGGCGTTCGGTCTCAACTTTCTCGTCAGCGCAAACTGGGATCCGGTCACGGAAGAATTCGGCGCGCTGGTGCCCATCGCCGGAACGGTCGCCACCTCGGTCATCGCGCTGGCCATTGCGATTCCGGTCAGCTTCGGCATCGCGCTGTTCCTGACCGAACTTTCGCCGGTCTGGCTGCGCCGTCCGCTCGGCATCGCCATCGAATTGCTGGCGGGCATTCCCAGCATCATTTACGGCATGTGGGGTCTGTTCGTGTTTGCGCCGCTGTTCGCCGACCACGTTCAGCCCTGGATCAACGACACGCTGGGCAACACGGCCATCATCGGCCCGTTTTTCTCCGGCCCGCCAATGGGCATTGGCGTGCTCACCGCCGGAATCATTTTGTCCATCATGGTGATCCCGTTCATCGCTTCGGTGATGCGCGACGTGTTCAGCGTGGTGCCGACGATGCTGAAAGAATCCGCCTACGGCCTCGGCGCCACCACCTGGGAGGTCATGTGGAAAGTCGTGTTGCCGTACACCAAAGTCGGCGTGGTCGGCGGCATCATGCTGGGGCTGGGGCGCGCGCTGGGCGAGACGATGGCGGTGACGTTCGTAATCGGCAACGCGCACGAGCTGACCAAATCGCTGATGATGCCCGGCAACAGCATCGCCTCGGCGCTGGCCAATGAATTCACCGAAGCGGTGGGCGAGCTTTACACCTCCTCGCTGCTTGAACTCGGCTTGATCCTGTTCTTCATCACTTTCATCGTGCTGTCGCTGGCTCGCTTCATGCTGTACCGGCTGGGACAACGCGAAGGACGGAGCGCGTAAATCATGTTCTCACTCTACATGCGTCGCCGTCTGATCAACTATTTCAACCTGGGCATGTCCGTCGTGACCGTGATGTTCGGCCTGTTCTGGCTGGGCTGGATTTTGTGGACGTTGCTGGAACACGGCGTGCCCGGCATGACGCTGGCCGTGTTCACGCAAAACACGCCGCCGCCCGGCAGCAGCGGCGGTCTGCTCAACGCCATCGTCGGCAGCTTGTTGATGACCGCAGTCGGCACGCTGATCGGCACACCCATCGGCATTCTGGCGGGAACCTATCTCGCCGAATTTGGCCAGCGCGGCTGGCTGGCGCCGATCACGCGCTTCATCAACGACGTGCTGCTGTCCGCGCCGTCCATCGTGATTGGTGTGTTCGTCTATGAAATTTACGTCATCCGCGTCCACCATTTTTCCGGCTGGGCGGGCGCGCTGGCGCTGTCGGTGCTGGTGATTCCGGTGGTGATCCGCACCACCGAAAACATGCTGCGGCTGGTGCCGAACACCCTGCGCGAAGCCGCCGCCGCGCTCGGCGCGCCGCAGTGGAAGATCATCAATTTCGTGAC
>JAITMU010000091.1 GCA_031277195.1 Gallionellaceae bacterium
CCCTCCCCTTGAAGGGGAGGGAGACGCGCGCTCATGCTAAAATGCGCCGCTTTGAAACCATGCAAACCTGTCAGGAAAATCCCATGCGTCAGACATCGAGCACGCCACCCGCCCCGGAGAAACTGGTCATCGCTTCGCGCGAAAGCGCGCTGGCCATGTGGCAGGCTGAATACATCCAGAGCCGACTCCGCGCATTATATCCGCAAACTTCCGTCAGCATATTGGGCATGACCACGCAAGGCGACCGCATTCTCGACGTAACCCTGTCCAAAATCGGCGGCAAGGGTCTGTTCGTCAAAGAGCTGGAAACCGCGCTGGAAGACGGCAGCGCCGACATCGCGGTACATTCGCTGAAAGACGTGCCGATGAATCTGCCGGACGGCTTTATTCTCGCCTGCATCGGCGAACGCGAAGACCCGCGCGACGCTTTTGTCTCCAACCAGTACGACAACCTGCAAGCGTTGCCCGCGGGCGCGGTGGTCGGCACTTCCAGCCTGCGCCGCGAAAGCCAGTTGCGCGCGCGCTTCCCGCATTTGAAGATCGAACCGCTGCGCGGCAACGTGCAAACGCGCTTGCGCAAGCTGGACGAAGGCCAGTACGCCGCCATCATTCTCGCCGCTGCCGGATTGAAGCGTCTGGGATTGGGCGAGCGCATTCGCAACGTCATTTCCAGCGACGACAGCCTGCCCGCCGTGGGACAAGGCGCGCTCGGCATCGAGTGTCGCGCGGATCGCACCGATCTCGTCGCCACGCTCGCGCCGCTGCACCACGCTGGCACCGCCGCTTGCGTGCTGGCCGAACGCGCGATGAGCCGCGAATTGTCCGGCAGTTGCCAAGTGCCGCTCGGCGGCTTCGGCGAACTCGTGGATGGCAGTCTGCGGATACGCGGTTTCGTCGCCACGCCGGACGGCTCCACGCTGCTGCGCGCGGAACGGATGGGCAACCCTGCCGACCCCGAAGCGCTGGGTCGCGCCGTGGCGCAGGATTTGCTGGCGCAGGGCGCGGGCGAGATTCTGGCGGCATTGGCGTTGTAATACCTCCCTCTCCCTCCGGGAGAGGGTTGGGGTGAGGGCTGCATCACACCATCACCTTGTTCCCTCACCCTACTCCTTCCCGAAGGGAAAGGGAATTGTTCGCAGGAAATGATGACGCACACGGTTAACTCCATGTCCCCAGACCTTCCCCTCGCCCACCTCCACATCGCCGTCACCCGTCCGCGCGACCAGGCGGTGAGTCTGTCGCAGCGCATCGAGCAGGCGGGCGGCGAAGCCATCCTGTTTCCGCTACTGGAAATTGCGCCCGCAGAAAATCCGCAAATACTGAACGTGCTGCTCGCGCGCCTCGCCGAGTTTGATTACGCCGTTTTCATCAGCCCCAATGCCGCGCGTTACGGCATCGCCGCCATTCAGGCTCACGGCGGATTGCCCGCGCACCTGAAAATCATCTCGGTCGGGCAGGGCAGCACGCAGGCATTGCGCGAACTCGGCATCACCCGCGTCATCACGCCGGAAAACGGTTTCGACAGTGAAGCGATGCTCGCGCTGCCGGAACTCAGCGATGTCGCGGGCAAAAAAATTCTTATCTTTCGCGGCGACGGCGGACGCGCGCTGCTCAGCGCCACGCTGCGGGAACGCGGCGCGCAGGTTGAATTCGCCGAGTGCTATCGCCGCCTGCCGCCGCCGCAACCGGTTTCCATGCTGCTCGCCGCCAAACCGGATGCCATCACCGTCACCAGCAGCGAAGCCGTGCGTTATCTGAGCGGGCTGCTGGACGCGCCAGCGCGCCTTGAACTCACGGCATTGCCGCTGTTCGCACTGCACCCGCGCATCGCGGCGGAAGCGACTCAACTGGGGTGGCGCGATGTGATCACAACTGCCAGCGGAGATGACGGTTTGCTGTCGGGTTTGGTAGCATGGGCGCAGAAACGGAAGCGATTGCCATGAACGAACAGACCTCTCAGCCGGAACCCAGCCCGCCGACGCAGGATGCGCCCGCGTCCGTCGAGCGCCGCAAATCCGCGCCCTCGCTCATCTCGCGCATGAGTCTCACGCAACTGACGCTGGCGGTCATGCTGGCGGTATTCCTGTGGCAATGGTTCGACACGCAACGCCAGGTCGGCGACCTGCGCCAGGAGATGGCGCGCCGTCTGGCAGAAGTGGAAGGCGGCAACAAGGCCAATCAGGTGTTGCTGACGCAACAACAGGAAACCTTGCGCGAACTCTCCGGCAAGGTGGCGCTGATGCAAGCCCGCGACATGGAAACGCAAAGTCAGCGCGCCGCGCTGGAATCGCTGTATCAGGAGCTTTCCAGCAGCCGCGACAACATGACGCTGGCACAAGTGGAGCAAATGCTGCTGATCGCCGGACAGCAATTACAGCTTGCCGCCAACGTCAAGGCCGCATTGATCGCCATGCAACAAGCGGACGATTACCTCGCGCGCATGAATCGCCAGTCGCTCGCCGATGTGCGCGCGGCCATCGCGCGCGATACGGACAAATTGCGCGCGTTGCCCGACATCGACATGCCCGGTTTCAACCTGCGCATGGACAACCTGATCGCGTCCGTGGACACACTGCCGTTGATGCAGGATGCCCGTCCGGCGCCCAATCCCGAAACGCCGCCGACCGCCGCTGATTCCCCCTGGCAAAAATTCATCCGCGAAATCTGGAACGATACCCGCCAGATGGTGCGCATCGAAAATACCGAGCAAGCGGCGATACCCTTGCTCTCGCCTTCGCAGGCATTTTTCCTGCGCGAAAACCTGAAGCTGCGGCTGCTGTCCGCGCGCACGGCGTTGCTGATCCGCGATGAAACCAACTACAAACAGGATTTGAAGGAGGCGCTAAGCTGGATGACGCGCTATTTTGACGTGAAGTCCGACACCGGCGCGCAGGCGCTTGCCAACCTGAAAAAACTGAGCGAAACGGACATCGGCATCAAGCTGCCTGATGTCAGCGGCAGTCTGAAAGCCGTGCGCAGTTATCGCGCCGCGCACGAAGCCGTTCACGAGAAATCCGGGGCACGATGAAATTCCTGATCTGGCTGCTCGCCCTGTTCGCGCTCGCCACCGCCGTGGTGCTGGCGGCGGACAACACTGGCTATGTGTTGCTGGTCTATCCGCCCTGGCGGGTGGAAGTCTCGCTCACCTTGTTCGTGGCCGGTTTGGTGGCGCTGGTTTTCGTCATCCTGCTCGCCATCCGGACGATTTCCGCCACGCTGAGGCTGCCGGGGCAAGTGCGCCGCTTCCGCGCTGAACGCTTGCGGGCGAAACAACACGCGGCGCTGATGAGCGCGTTGAACGCTTATTTTGAAGGGCGTCTGTCCACGGCGGAAAAATCCGCCGAACACGCGATCGAGCTGGGCGACGATACCGGCATCACGCCCATCGTCGCCGCGCGCGCCGCGCATGAATTACGCAAATACGAAAAGCGCGACACCTATCTCGCCCTCGCCAGCGACCGCGCGGGCGCAACCACCATGCGGCTGATGAGCGCTGCCGAATTCAATCTGGATCAGCATCATCCTGTCGCCGCGCTGGATGCGTTGAAAGCCCTGCGCGCTGCCGATTCAAGCCGCCACGTCGGCGCATTGCGTCTGGAACTGCGGGCGCAGCAACAGTCCGGCAACTGGGACGCCGTGCTGGAACTCACCGATCAACTGAGCAAACGCAACGGCCTCGATACCGTTTCCATCGAGCAATTACGGCAACAAGCCTGGCTGGAAAAATTGCACCGATCGAAGGAGATCGACACGCTGCACACCGCTTGGAAAATCATTCCGGTCGCCGCCCGCTTGCACACC
>JAITMU010000094.1 GCA_031277195.1 Gallionellaceae bacterium
CTGGCGGAAGCGGTGAGATTCGAACTCACGAACGACTTGCGCCGTTGCCGGTTTTCAAGACCGGTGCATTCAACCACTCTGCCACGCTTCCAAACTCGGTTCGCTTTGGGAAATCGTTGCTGATTTCCATTTGTCATGTTGCGGTTCGCCGTTGGCTCACCAGCAACCTGCATTGATTACGAGTTCAAATGATACCCGAAACCCTCAGCCTTTCGCCTTCCCGCCGAAAATGATCATAAAAGCCAGAACCAGAAACGGCGACAAGATAAACAAGCAGATGTAAGCATTTCTCATCTTGCGAATTTCGAGGCGGTATTTGCGAAGGCGCGGAGTATAACCGATGCGGCGCGCGATTCGCGATTGCAACTTTTGCCGTGCTTCGGTAGTCTTAGCGACGTTGTTTATTTAACTGAATTCCCTGGAGGACTACATGGATTACCAATACACCCCTGCCACCCCTTCCGGCGCGCTTGCGCTTGAACAGAACAGGGTTTTGCGCAACACCTACATGCTGCTGGCGCTGACGATGATTCCGACGATGATCGGCGCGTTTGTCGGCATGTCGATGAACTTCTCGTTCATGGCGACCAGCCCCATCATCAGCTCGCTGCTGATGTTCGGCGCGATGATCGGGACGATGTTCGTCGTTTCCGCGCTGCGCAACAGCGTGTGGGGCGTGGTGGCGCTGCTGGGATTCACCTTTCTCGCCGGTTTGTTCCTCGGCCCGATTCTGCAATTCGCGCTACAACTGCGGAATGGCGGACAACTGATCGGCATGGCCGCTGCGGGCACGGGCATCATCTTCGGCAGCCTGGCGACACTGGCCACGGTGAGCAAGCGCGATTTCAGCTTCATGGGCAAGTTTTTGTTCATCGGGCTGATCCTGCTGATCGTCGCTGCGCTGGCGAATCTGTTCTTCCAGATTCCGGCGCTGGCGCTGACGATTTCTGCAGTCGCGGTGCTGCTCTTTTCCGCTTACATTCTGTTTGACGTGAGCCGGATTGTGCATGGCGGCGAGACCAACTATGTGATGGCGACGATGGCGCTGTATCTGGATATTTATAACCTGTTCGTCAATCTGTTGCAGTTGTTGATGGCGTTTGCGGGGGAACGGGACTGAGCGTCCTCGCAAGGATGTGAAAAAGGCGGCCTGAGGGTCGCCTTTTTTATTGCTTACACCGCATGAAGCCCCTCACCCCGCGCGGGGGAGGGGTTGGGGGAGAGGGGGAAATATTCACCCTCTCCCCTACCCCTCTCCCATCAAGGGAGAGGGGATGTGTGTGATCCCACTATGGCTTCTCAAACACCGCAATCGATTCCACATGTGATGTCTGCGGAAACATGTTCATCACGCCTGCCGCCTTCAGCGCGTAGCCTTTCACATGCACCAGCACTTCCGCGTCGCGCGCCAGCGTGGCGGGGTTGCAGCTTATGTAAACGATGCGACGCGGCGCGTTTTCGCCGATGGATTTGACCAGTTCAATCGCGCCGTCGCGCGGCGGGTCGATCAAGAATTTGTCGAAACGACCCAATGCGGCGAATGTCTCGGCGGTCATGTCAAACAAATTCATCGCGCGAAATTCGGTGCGCGCTTCCAGTCCGTTATGCCGCGCATTCTGTCCGGCGCGACGCACCAATGTTTCGCTGCCTTCGACGCCCAACACCGTCGCGCCGCTACGCGCAATCGGCAAGGTGAAATTACCCAAGCCGCAGAAAAAATCCGCGATGCGTTCGCCGGACTGGGGCGCGAGCAGCTTCATCGCGCGATGCACCATCAGTTGATTGAGCGCGTGATTGACCTGGGTAAATTCCGCCGGTGCGAACGGCATTTCGATGTTGTATTCGGGGATGGAGTAGGTCAGCGACGGCGCGTTTTGCGGATGGAAGGGATGACAAGTCTCCGGCCCTTTGGGTTGCAGCCAGAACTGGATTTCATGCGCATCCGCAAACGCGCGCAAGGCAGCTTCGTCGCGTTCCGTCAGCGGTTCCATGACGCGCAGCACCAGCACATCCACGTTATCGCCGCAGGCAACTTCGATTTGCGGCAAACGCTCGCGGATGGAGAGGCCGTCCACCAACTGCGAGAGCAGCGGAATCAATCGAGAGATTTTTTCCGGCAGGATTTCGCAGCATGACAAGTCGGCGACGAAGCTGCTGCGCTTTTCGTGAAAGCCGACCAGCGTCTTGCCCTTCTTTTCCACGCGCCGCACCGACAAGCGCGCCCGCTGCCGATACGCCCAGGGCTGACCGTGAATCGGCGGCAGCAGGGTTTCGGCGCGCACTTTGCCGATGCGCGCCAAATTATCTTCCAGAATGCGCTGCTTCACCGCGACCTGCGCGCGCGGGTCGAGATGCTGCATCGAGCAACCGCCGCACACGCCGAAGTGCATGCAGCGCGGCGCGACGCGCATGAAGGAAGGACGAAGAATATCGACCGCCTGCGCCATCTCGAAGCTGGGCTTTTTGCGGTAGGACGAATAAGTGACACGCTCGCCGGTCAATGCGCCTTCGATGAAGATGACTTTGCCGTCAGCATGCGCGACACCGCGGCCTTCCTGGTCGATGGATTCGATGAGGACGGGAAGTGAGGGGGATTTATTGAGAGGCATCGCTACGCTTGCTCCTCTCTCCCCTCGTGGGAGAGAGGTTGGGAGAGAGGGGGATTGTTATATCGCCCCCTCTCCCCTACCCCTCTCCCACAAGGGGAGAGGGATTTATTTAATCAATCGGCCACTGCGCCAAAAATTCTTTCCAATGCGCGCCTTCCAACTTGGATAACGCCGCGCGCACCAATTCAATTTCGCGCGCATACCGCTCACGAGTGAACTGCCCGCGCATCATCTGAAAACGCGCGAACACGAGATAAGTGTTCACCACATCGGTCTCGCAATAGTCGCGGATTTCCTGCGCGCGCCCTTGTTGCCAGGCCGTCCACACCTGGCTGCCATCCATGCCGAGCTTGCCGGGGAATCCGATC
Organism: Gallionellaceae bacterium; assembly: GCA_031277195.1. Classification (GTDB taxonomy): domain Bacteria; phylum Pseudomonadota; class Gammaproteobacteria; order Burkholderiales; family Gallionellaceae; genus JAITMU01. The sequence goes on from JAITMU010000094.1 coordinate 2,978, forward strand.
AGCTTCGCCAGTTCGTCCAGCGGCGCGTTCGCGCGACCCGTGTAGAGCGCGAGCAAATCCATCAGGTCGAGATGGCGCGTGTGGTAGCGGCTGATGTAATTGTTCCATTTGAAATCGCGGTCGTCGTCGCCCATGTCCCAATAGCGCGGACTTTGCACGCCGTGAATCAAGCCGCGGTAGTGCAGCACCGGCAGATCAAAACCGCCGCCGTTCCAGCTTACCAGTTGCGGCGTGTATTTTTCGATGCCGTCAAAAAAACGTTGGATCAGACTGCCTTCATCTTCATCCGGCTCGCCCAGCGACCAGACGCGAAAACTGTCGCCCTCGCGCAGCACGCAGGAAATCACCGCGACGCGCTGCAAGTGATGCTGCAAAAAATCGCTGCCGGTTTTCTGGCGGCGCATCTGAAAAGCCATTTCGGCCACATCGGCGTCGCTGACACCATCGTCGAGTCCGTGCAACGCGCGCAGACCCGCGATGTCGGGGATGGTTTCGATGTCGAAAATGAGGGTGGGATTCATGGTTGGAGATTGTAATCGCTTGCGACGGGTAACGGGTAGCCACAAGCCGCCCGCTACCCGCTAAAATGAACGGATGAAATTCCTATTGCGCTCCCTCCTGCTGTTTACCTGTTGCCTTGCGTCGGCTACCGCACAAGAACTCACCACCGCCACCCTTTTCAT